>CAJAVP010000076.1 GCA_903945375.1 uncultured Methylococcaceae bacterium
AGAGTGTAGGCATTTTTTCTAAAATCGTTTCTAGTCGCTTCATGGGAATCTTGTTTTATAGGTCATGACGTGTTTAAAACTACATTGTCCTCTGTATTTAAGATTTCCTCTATTTTTTCAACAAACTGTCCGAAGTATTGATACCTAATATAGGATAAAAAACACTATCCCCTGTACATGACAAAAATCAAACCTTATAAACAAGTTCAATATAATTGCGGTATCAAATCCACTATTTCAAACTATTGGGTATCGGTAACATAGTGATATTAATCGGAGATATTTTGAAACCATCCTTTTATGACCTGAATTATTCTGACTTAAAAAGCGTTATAAATCAGAATAATTTAAATCCCTCAGCGACGTCGATCCTATTTAATTGGCATTACAAGAAAAAAGAAAACAGCCAATGCCTTGAAAATATTGCCAAAAGCGCATTGGACTTTTTTGAACAACATTTTGACTTTTCCCTGCCCGAAATCGATACGGTTCAGGAGTCAAAAAAAGATCGGGCCGTAAAGTTTCTTTTTAAGCTGAAAGACCATCATAAAGTAGAAACCGTCCTTATCCCGTTTCATAACAAATATTCTATTTGCCTTTCATCGCAGGTTGGTTGTGCCATGAATTGTTCTTTTTGTTTTACTGGCGAACAAGGGCTTAAACGGAATTTGACCACCAGTGAAATTGTCGGCCAGTTTCTACAGGCTTGGCGTTGGTTGGCAGTCAATAGGCCCGGGGAAGAGCGGATTTTAAATATTGTCTTTATGGGGCAAGGCGAGCCCTTACATAATTTTGATGCCGTCAAAAAAGCGTGCGAAATATTTTTATCGCAGCATGGGACGTCAATTGGCGTGCAAAAAATCACCATTTCAACGGCTGGTTATATGCCTGGGCTTAAAAGGTGGAGCGAGGAAATACCAGGCGTGAATCTCGCGTTATCGCTGCATTCGCCCTTTGCAGAAAAACGGAATGAACTGATTCCCATTAATAAAAAATATCCACTAGATGAAGTGTTGGAAACTATTGACAAGATACCTTTAAATAAAAAGCAATTTATTACCTATGAATATATTTTGATAAAAGATTTTAATGACGCACCCGATGACGCTAAAAAATTGGCGATGATACTGGCTGGTAAAAGGGCTTATATAAACCTAATTCCCTTTAACGAATTCCCTGGGTCGCGTTACCAGCGTCCGGATTTTGATAAAGTTGAACAGTTTAAAGCCGTTTTAGATACGTTTAAAATTCCGACTTTAATAAGAGGCGCGAAAGGCGATGATGTATTAGCAGCATGTGGTCAACTCAATTCTAAAAATTAAATAGCCGTCAAGTGCCAGTGAATGCCCCCGGATCAAGTCTCAATAGGTTTTCATGGAAAGAAATACATAAAACCTGAAATTTAACCGATAAATCACCGGATGAGCCGGTTATTTTCATGCCATTCCTTATAGAAGGAGTTTATCGACTAACTGACAGGGGTGTTAACTACCCGACGAACAGAGAGCCAACTCCTCTCAATTTTTGATCAATCTTGACGGTCGCTTACGGCCAATAATTGACGTTTGCTAGCTTCCAGCTAATGACTGGTTAACCTTGGTAAGCAGCCTTTGAATTATTGCCATCTCATAGTTATTTCAATTATTGATAAATTTATAATCCATACAGAAAATCAAGATGAATATCATAAAAATCAAGCGGATTTAGCGGATACACTGCCTTTAAGTTCCCAGTCAGTTCGCATCTGAAGTATCGTTGCTTGATTATTCAAAAAGTAGTTGGATATCTCTGGATCAAAATGCTTGCCAACACCTTCACGTAGAGTTCGGTTTTTTCTTTATCCATCCTGAAAATGATACGCTTTTTGGGATAGGGGTATGTAATATCAGATCCTAATCAAAAGACCAAAATGTGCCGTCTGGTAAATTTTCGGATGAACCCGTGAGCTGATGGTCACTTAAGGTGCGTAGCAATGTGTAAATGTGGGCAATCGCTTGGTGTTCATGTTCACCCCAGTGTTGGATATTGCCTGCACAATAATGATCGCGCAAATGGCTTTGGGTTGTTGGGTCATCGGTTCCAATCAATGGCAAGGTTTTTTTCCAAGCCTCATCGGAAGCACATAATTGCTTTTTTGCTTGTAAATTGGCACTTAAGAAATGGTTGACGGCTAATTTATGTGCCGCCGCCCAGCTTTGTTTAAACACATAACCTAGTGTGGGCTCGTTTTCGCTGATACCCAGTGCCTTTAAAATGCCCTTACCATCAATAATTTGCCGATACCCTTCAGCTTCCAAGCGGGCGGCGAAATGCCAGTAGGTCAATACGGCATCAATTTGGTTTTGGTGGATTTTTTCATTGAGCGAAACAGGCGATCCCATGACTTTTTCCACCGCTGCACTCAAGTCTATGTTTTTTTGTTTGCCTAAGGCTTGCAGCAATAACCAGTTTTTATCCAGCTCACCGCCTGCAATGCCCAACCGTTTGTCCAGCAGATCTTTAATGCTGTGGATAGGGCTGTTTTTAGGGACGACCAAAGCCCCTGAGGTAGTGGAATAGGGGTAAAACGTATAATCCGCCCCGCTAGCCCGCTGTCTTGCCACCCATAGCCAATCCGAAACAATGATGTCTACTTCTCCCGCCTGCAACGCCGCCTTGCCTGCGTCGGGATTGGCGATTTCTTTGACAACCACATCAAAATCGGTCTCCAGGGTTTGTAATGCCACCAGTTCCCAAGCGACCGTTCCAGTGGTTTGGACTCCGATGCGGATGGGCGTTTTTTCTGTGGCAAAAGCCAAGTTCGATAGCAGCCAAAACACGATAATCTTGCTGTAAAAATTCATAATTCACTCCATTTTAAATTGCTAATTGTTGGTTTCCTTGCGGGTAATCCGCATATAAACCAAGACAACTAAACCTAAGGCCGCTAATGCCATTTGCCAACGCACATCCACTGCAGCTAGTTTTTGTCCGGCAAATTCTGGGATTTGCAAGGCCATAGCTAAGGCTTCAGCATCCGTCAACCGCTGATAACGCAAGCCTGCTTCTGCACTTAGGGCTTGCAGATAACTTTCCTGCAAGGCCGTCAAATGCTCACTACCTAAGCTGCTATCATTCCCAAACGGCGCGTTGCGGGCGTTATAGCCTTGGATTTTTTCCGGGTTCAAATCCGATTCGCCAAAAGTCGAGCGGTGCGGCACGTCATCGGGGCGGTAAAATCCGTCAGGCTCGCCTTTGTTGTTAAACTTTGGGATAGACACGGCTTGCAAGCCGCCTGCGCCGATAATCATGCCTTTGGCCTTACCTTTGACGGCGGCAAAATCGCTGCGGTAACGCGGGTTGACGGGTGGGGCTTCCTGACCATCGGTGATGAAAATAACGTGGGTATCGAGTTTTTCCAGCATCTGTAAGGTGTTCAACAAACCGATAGCGATACGGCTATCCGCCGCCCACGCCATGCGCCAATCGACTTGCGCCAAGGCCGTATCAATTTCATTGAAGCCTTGGCAAACTTCTATCGGCTCGAACAATAAGGTCGAACGCCGTTCCGTGAACAAACCTAAGCCGACTTTCGATTGGCAAGGCAGTTTTGCCAATAAGCCGCGCAAGCTGTGCTTGACGTATTCCAAACGGCTGACTGTTTGTCCGTCCAGTTGGTAATCGGCTGCGTTCATGCTGCGGGTGATGTCGATGATGAAAGTGACATTGTAGATAGGGCGCGGCTGGTTTTGGGTCGGACGGATGAAGGCGACCAGCATGGCGATGCAGGCTAGGCTTAATAGCCAGAAGCGGTGGTTTTTTAAATAGTTTGAGAACATAAATACCCTCGTTCCCAAGCTCCAGCTTGGGAATGCAGTGTAGGAAGCTCTGGCTTCCCATCATGAAGTTCTCGAAGCTGGAGCTTCGGCTACTGCGTTCCCAAGCTGGAGATTGAGAACGAGCGGATTCTGTCTACGGCAAACCCCTAGGAAATCCCGGCACCGTCGTCCACAACTGCGATTTCTGATTAACCGGACTTTCTTCTTCATTACTGATCTTGTCCATTTCCGGCAACAAGTGCATGGCGACTTCCAAGTTATATTTGGCATCCCAAAGCTGGCTGTCCAAAGCCAAGGCTTGGCGGTAAGCTTGTTTCGCCAAGGCCAGCAAGGGCATGGCTTCATTAACCGCCATCGCTTCGGTTTTGACCACTGCCAAATGCAGATAAATATTGCCTAAGTTATAACGGATTTTCGTCTGCAAGGCCGGATCGGGGGCGTCTAAAATCAGGTTTAAGGTCGCCAAGGCTTCGTCATAACGCTGTTGTTTCTTGAGCGCCATCGCCCGCGCCAAACGCACTTCCGGCGCGTCGTTGACGATTTTATCCAGCGGCACGTCTTTACCCGCTGTCATGTCGGTAATGGCATGATTGCTTTGGCTGATGCCGACCAGCGTCCAGATTTGCACTAGCATCGCCGCCGTACCTAAAAGCAACACGCCCCATAAAACCCATGCTTTGCTCATCGTTTCACCTCAAAAAATTTCACCGCCAGCAACATCGCCAACAAGCCTGTCGCCCATAAATAACAATCGCCCGACAAATCGCGTTTGGGGATGCGTTCGCGGTAATGCAGCGGCGCGCGTTCCAGACGGTTAATGTCGGCGATGGCTTGCTGCATGGCATCGGGGCTTTCAGCTTGGTAGGCTTGATACGGAATGTTCAGGCTGGAGAAAAACAAATGCAGGTAACGCTCCGGCATCGCCCCGGCATTGTCGTCGCGTGGGTCTTGCGGTTTATCAAAAATACCGGGGCTGTTGGCGGTGCGTAAAAACAGCCAGTACAAACGGATGTTTTGCCGTTTGAAAGCCAAACGCAATTGCAATTCGCTGTCCGGGTCTATCGCCGCCGCACCGTCCGAAACTAACAAGACAATCCGCGAACCGCTCAAAGGTTGGTCTTTAAACAAATCCAAAGCCATGCTCAAACCCTTGCTGACATGGGTGTACGCCAAAGCGGGCGTGGCGGTGGCGTTGATCGCCGCGTGTATCGCAGCTTTGTTGTCAGTCAGCGGCAACACAAACAACGGCGCGGTGCTGTATTCGGCTATGCCGAGCAAATCGTGTGGGCGTTGTTCGACAAAGTCACTTAACAAACGCCGCGCCGCCGTGGCTTTGGATTCGTTCGCACCATCCGGGGTTTTGCCCGCAAAGGTGTTGTCCATGCTGTTGCTACGATCTAACAGCAAAACGATGTTCGCGCCATAAGCAATGCGCTCGCGAGTTTGTTCGGTTTGATGAAGACCCGCCAAGCCCAAAACCAAGGCGGCCATCGTCGCCATCGCGCAGACCCGCAACACCACCGAAATGGTCTGCGACAGCGGGTCGATGGGCAATATCTGTAACCACGGGTAAGTGCTAGGTTGGATGCCGCTATTAAAGAGCGGCAACACGGTCAACAACAGGCCCGCCAGCCACCACGGCGTATCCACAGCCAGATTCACATCAGCCCCGTTCCAACACCAGACACGCCGCGCACAGTTGGCGCAAAGTTGCCAACGTTCCATTGGGGTTTGGCGGCTTATCGCTGAAAAAACACTGGTTCGAGGTTTGGAAAAACCACCGCAGTTGCGCGTCAGCCACTTGGTATGAAGGCTGGCGTTGGTAGAAATCCGCCAATTGATGTTGGAACAGAGGCGCACCATTGACGGCGTTCAAGGCTTGGTGGAATTCGGTCAAGGCTTCCACCAGTTGCGTGTCCGACAAACTGGCGATTTTTTTTGCCGCCCGTTTAAACACGCGGCGCTTTGGCAAGCCCGGCAGATAGCCGTACACATAGGCCAAACCGCTCGCACTGCTGAGCATTACGGCAAACGCCACCCATAAGCCATACACCACGCCCGTGTCATCCAGCAACGGCGGCGCGGCATCGGGGCGCATGTACTGGCCTGATTCGTCTTTCCTGATCGACAACTCGCGCAACGGCGATAAGGTGAAATGCCACGCAGGCACGGTTTGGCTGGCGTTATTGCCGCCTTGCGCTAGAGGCAAATCGAAGCTGGGAATGGTCAGCATCTTCACTTCCAGCGGCGCGTAAAAGGCTTGGTAGACCAAGTCAATTTCATAGCGGAAACCGCCGCTGATTTTGGCTTCGTTGACTGTCACTTGGTTGACATTCAGCCAGCGGTTGACCGCGCCGCGCTTGGGTAGGCCGCCGCGTTGCAGTTGTACGCCATTGCGGGTTTCGAGAATAATTTTGTGACGGATTTCATCGCCATTGATATAGCCGAACGGGCGCGGGGTTAAAAATTCAAAATCACTGACAGGTGAATTAGATGAATTGCTGCAAGCGAGCAAGCACAGCGACAAACCGAAAATAAGCCACTTTTTCATGCCGCTCTCTGTAAAAAATACGCTTGCAGCTGTGCGGCCTGGAAGCGGTCTTGCAAAAACATCGGCTCACAGCCATAGCGGCGGAAGAAACTTTGCAACTGC
>CAJAVP010000077.1 GCA_903945375.1 uncultured Methylococcaceae bacterium
CGTAAGCTCAACCGTGCCTAAGCCGGCTGAAAAATGCCCGCCGGAGATACTCACCGATTGGGTTAAAAATTCGCGTAGTTCTTTGGCGAGAGGTTTTAATAGTTCTTTGGGTAGTTTACGGACATCAGCGGGACTGTCGATGTCATTAAGCAGAGGGTAGTTGATTGAATAGGTCATAATTAATAGAGTGGTTCGCGGTAGAACACTAAAATTAGCCCTATCTGAAATAGAGCCGCCACAGAAACAAAGCCAGCGATATTTTTGCCTGGCTTATCCAGTTTTAATTCTAGCCAGCGTCCGCAAGCCAGTATCAAGGAAAAAACACCCATTAGGGTATGACCCACTTGAATTAAAAAGGCACTTTTCGCTTGAAAGCCCACATGGGAATGGGTTAGTAACATCAAGCCACCAAAAGCCGCAAGTATCGGGAAAAAATAAGGTAACTGACTGTTTTGATAACGCGGTAGTCTGGCAAACAATTCAATCAGACCTAAGACAAAAACCAATAAGGTCGCGATACGATGTTGCAATACCTCGCCATTATTAAATGTGCTTTCCCAGAAACCAATCGGCCCTAATGGCCAAGTTTCCGCATCACTACGGAAAAACAGAAATATGCCCAGCAGCACAAAGCCAATCGGCCAGTAGCGAGGCAAGTAAGCGATATAACGATCAAAGGCGGAAAATGCCGATGGCAAGCGTTTGATATACGAAAGCATGGCAAAAAAGCTCATCGTGGTCAGGAAAATACCTGCGATATTATGGTTGTAATCTGACCAGGCGGTTGCCGCTTCTGACGGCACTTGCCCAATAATGGCGACTCGACCCGCTTCACCGGCAATGAGTGCTTGATGGCTGGGCGAGGCTATTCTAGGTATTCTAGGGCTGAACATATCCAGCACTTCTTGCCAGCTTGCTGTTAAGTTGGGAATATCGATAGCAGGGGGTTGTGAGGCGAGGCTCGCTGCCGTAAACAATAAGGTAATTAACACAAAGGCTTCAGCTTCGATGTAATAGGGTACGCGGTAATTGAGCGCATGGTTATTACGACTGACCCAATAGTGGGCTACTGTCGTTTTATTGAGCCACGCCAGACTTAATGCCAAGCCTAGCAAAATAATCTTAACCATTAATAAATTGCCGTATCCTGTACCAATAAAGCCATTCCACGTATCGATGTATTGCAATGCCATTGGTATACCGGTTATCAGGATAACGCTAACACTAGCCGTGCCAAACCAAGAAAAGCGTTTCAGGAGCATAGGCCATAACTCACGTGGGACTTGTTTTTTGCTACGCATTAACCAGATATTGACGAGATGAAACACGCCGCCAATCCATGCGGCGGCGGCTAACTGATGAATGACGGTTAATCCCATTAATAAGTAGGGATTATCAAAACGACCGGCTGCATGAACTAGCCAGGCGCCTGCAAGAATCATGGGTAAGGCGAGTATGGCTGCGGTTTGCCAATAACTTTTTGAATAAGGATTTTTACTGAGTGTCTTGTAACAATAGCCGGCTAATACGAACGTAAGCGAGGCGCGGATAATGCCGCCGATAAACTGTGTCGTTTCTGCAAATTCTGGAAATGGCCATTTATCTAAAACGACCGTCATTAACCAAACTTTTAGAATTATTTTAAATAATTGCGTACCTGCTAACGCAAAGCTTCCCAGCCATAAAAGTTTAACGGTTCTTTCTAGTAATTGGGGGGTATAACCCGCTTCATGCTGCCAAGGGCGCAAAACACATAAGCCCCAAAATAAACTACCGACGGCAAAACAAAAACAAATCAGTGAAAACCCGCCGATTAAAGAGTCAAGAAAATCAGCAATACCTGCCATAACTTAAAATCCTATGGTGCGACTGTAAAATGGATAACGTCTTCGGTTAAATGCCCATCCGCTGCAAAGACTTTAATTTTTAAGGCGTAATCGCCACTAGGCAAGGCTGGAACAGCCACTAACAGTTGGCCTTGTTTACTGCCTTTGCTAATCGTTAAGGGGCTGAGTTGATCGCCTTTGCTGACTAAAAATATTTGCGATAACCCCAACTCGATTTTGGAATTAAAATCCAAGCTCACGCTACCGGTTTGTTCAGCCTTTATCGGCTTAATTTTTAATGAATAGTCTGTGACGACAGCATGAGCATTAAGCAACGGCATGTAGCCGGAAAGCCAAAACAGCATCAAAAGATGAGTTATTTTCATATCAGCTCCCTTTTTTACTTTTAAGGGCATGGCTAGCCAAGTTTTTACCCAGCTCCCAGATAGAGCCCGGTACGTGATGGGTATCCGCAATGGCTTTGTCAAACGCGCTGATAATATGGTCGCAATCTTTGCGATTTAAATTAAGTGGCGGAAGCAGTTTAACGACATTCATGCCGTGTCCTGCAACTTGCGTCAAAATATGATGCTCTTTAAAGAGTGGTATGGTAATCATTTGGCAAAATAAGCCCTTGTTAGCCGCTTCTAGCATCGCCCAAGCGGCTTTTAGGGTAAGGCTTTTAGGTTGTTTAAATTCGATGGCGATCATCATGCCTTTACCTCGCGCCTCTTTGAGAAATTCGTATTGGCTGGACATGGCATTCAAACGATGAATGAGGTCATTTCCTAAAAGGGCACTATTTTCAACCAGTTTTTCTTCTGTCATAACATGCAGTGTCGCCAAACCCGCAGCCATTGCCATATTGTTTTTCGCAAAGGTTGAACCATGTACAACCGCTCGATCCATGCGGTTATAAACAGTGTCCATGATTTTTTGGGTCATCGCTACGCCACCAACCGGTACAAATCCACCAGACAAGGCTTTTGCCATGCAAATCATGTCAGGTTTTACATCCCAGTGTTCAATAGCCCAGAATTTGCCCGTGCGCCCTAAACCAGTCTGAACTTCATCTGCGACCAAGAGTGTTCCCGTTTTTTTACATAATCGTTCGACTTCCTGAAAATAGTGTTCATCAGGAAGGTTAACGCCTTTGCCTTGGATGGGTTCAACAATAAACGCGGCAACATCGTTTTGGCTTAACGCCGCTTCTAGTGCCGATAAGTCATTAAACGGGACAGCACTACAACCTGGCAGCAATGGTCCGAAACCTTCACGGAAAATAGTTTCGCCATTTAAGGAGAGTGAGCCTAAAGTCAAACCGTGGTAGCCATGTTCACAAAAAACGATTTTTTCGCGTTGGGTCGTGTAGCGTGCAAATTTAATGGCGGCTTCTACGGCTTCCGTACCGGAGTTGCAAAAAAACATTTTGTTGAGATTATCAGGGGTCGTTTTTAATAATTCTTGTGCCAATAAACCACTGAGTACCGACACGTCCAATTGCACTAAATTGGGCAATTCTAGGGTTAAGGTCTCTTTTAGGGCGTTGATAACTGTCGGGTGATTGCGACCAATTGCAAACACACCAAAGCCGCTCAGTAAGTCCAGATATTCTGTCCCCTCTTGGTCGTACAAATATTGACCAACCGCTTTTTGATAATGGCGGTCGTATCCGATGGTTTTCAGCACTCTAACCATCTGATTGTTTAGAAATTGCTCGTGAAGATCGAATTTGTCAGTGCTATGTTGGGCAAAAAGTTCAGCTATGCTAAAAGTCATGTACGTTACTAATTGGAGGTAGAGTTGTGGGTTTTGGAATAGCTAGAATGCTAAGTGTTATTGTTGAAACTGTGTTAAACCACTAAGGTCTTTGGCTACTCGCCTTAAGGTTGATTTGGCCGCATTAAAATACCTCCCTAAGCGAATGAGTCTAGGTAATTCACTGGGATGTAGAGCCAGAAATAATAATAACCGGCTTAAAATAATATCGCCTTCGGCATTCGCCGCATAGGCAATAGCTCTGGGTAAATCCATCTCAACGGGGTCTACGATGGCGCGGACACTGAGAAATGGCAATTTCTTTTGATGGGCCGCTTTCGCGACGGCAATGCTTTCCATGTCCAAGGCAATAGCTTCGGTAATTAAATGTAAATGCTGCTTTTCATAGCTAGACGAGATGATATTGGCGCTTTCTGTTAAACAACCGGTGTGCAGCACAATGGCGGGGTCTGCGGATAAGGTTTTTTTCGCGAACTCAAACCATTGCTCATTAATGGTTATTTCTAAATCATTGACATCAATTAAACGATCTGCAATGACTAAATCACCGGATTTAATCGCAGGTGCTAAAGCGGCGGCGCACCCCCAGCTAATTAATTGGCTGGCGCCTTTATTGATTAACAATTCCGCTGCTTTTGCCGCGTTGTCTGCACCTACTCCGGAATAAACGACGAGCAATTTATCCGCGATGAAAACGCAATGCCCTTTATCGATGCGTTTTGAGGTCAGGCTTGCAAGCTCCTCAGGTAGGGCGACAACAATACCGGTAATCACTTTTTATCGCCAATAATGTCAGATGTGTGTGGCGCAGCATGACGGCTGTTTAGCTCGTTGCGGTATCTGGCCAATGCCCATAGCGGAAAAAATTTATCATAGCCATGATATTTAAGATAAAAAACTTTTGGAAAGCCCGGGGCCGTAAAACATTTGTCATGCCAAACGCCATCGGCCTGCTGGTGCTTTAAGATAAAATCTATGCCGGCTTTGACTTCTGGGCTATGTACTTCACCCGCTGCAATCAGTCCTAAAACCGCCCATGCGGTTTGGAATGCCGTGCTAAAACGGTATTTGCCACTATAACTGATGTCATGATAGCTATAATTATCTTCACCCCAACCACCATCTGGACGTTGTACGCTTTTCAGCCATTGGGCGGCTTTCGTAAACAACGGATCCGCTTTTGGGATATGTGTCTGTTCTAAACCCAATAAAACCGACCACGTACCATAGACATAATTGGTGCCCCAGCGACCAAACCAAGAGCCATCGGCTTCTTGTTCACTACGTAAATACTGAATCGTGCGTTCAAGAGCCGGCAAATATTCCTCGTGATCTTTCGCTACTCGCGCCATTAGCATGGCACAACGCGCACTGACATCGGCGGTTGGCGGATCTAATAAGGCACCGTGATCGGCAAATGGAATTTCATTTAGATAATAGGAGGTATTATCCACATCAAATGCGCCATAGCCGCCATTTTGCGATTGCATACCTTCAATCCAACGGGTCGCAAGATGAATGGATTCATCTAATTCACTGTGCTCTGCTTGTGCTAAAGCAAACGCGACGACGGCAGTATCATCGACATCAGGATAATGCGGGTTGTTAAATTGGAAGGCCCAGCCTCCGCCAGTTAGGTCGGGTTTGCTAATCCGCCAGTCACCGGGTTCATCCTTAAGTTGTTTACTTAACAACCAGTTGTAAGCGTGTTTTAGACGACTTTGAAGTCCCTCTTGCGTGTTATTTTTATCCACTTCTTGCAGGGCTAAAGCCACTAAGCCGGTATCCCAAATCGGCGACAAACACGGCTGGCAATACGCATCGTTGTCGTTAATAACCAATAAATTATCAATGGCTTTACGCGCGGTAACGACTAATTCGTGGTCTTTGGCATAGCCTAACAAGAGTAACGATTCATAGGCGTTAACCATTGCAGGAAAAATTGCGCCTAAGCCATCTTCGCCATTAAGCCTTTCGATGACCCAATTTTTTGCTTTTTCAATGGCTAATTGATGTAAGCGTTTTGGAATGAGTGGTCGCGTGGCACGACCTAATTGATCCAAGCCTAAAAACAGTTTGTTCAGCAGTGTGCGCTCAGGAAAATAATGCTTTTCTTGATCAGGATGCGTGATGAACAATTCTAAAATACCTATTTTATTTGGATTTTTAGCGGTCGCTTGTAAGGTACACAATATAAACAACGGTACCATTACCGCTCTTGACCAATAGGACACCTTGTCTAAATGGAATGGAAACCATTTTGGGAACAACATGATTTCAACCGGAATATAAGGTACACCGCGCCAAGGCAATTGTTCAAACATGGCTAATGCAATGCGCGTAAAGACGTTGGCTTTAGCCGCTCCGCCTTGGCTTAAAATATAATTTTTTAGCCGTACCATATGTGCTGCATCCACGCTATCGCCGGCCATTTTTAATGCGTAATACACTTTCACGCTACAACTGATATCCCCTTTGCCACCCGTAAATAAGGGGTAACTACCATCTTCAGATTGACGCGCACGTAAATAATTTGCCATCTTTGCTTGCAACACTAGATCGATTTCACCTAGGTAGTGCATCATCATGATGTATTCTGAAGGAATGGTGCAGTCGGCTTCTAATTCAAACACCCAAAAGCCTTGTTTATCTTGCAAGCTCAAGAGTTTATTCTTGGCTTGATCAATCGCCTTGTCTATATTGAGAGCATTGGAATGAATCGCTGCAGAAGAGCTTGGCGAGTGGTTGTTGCTAATTCGGTTAGTGGCATCGGTAAACATGGTGCATCCTTAAAAATCTAAATTGGCTTTTGACGACTGCATACCCGACTGCTTAGGTTGGGCCTTGTCATCTTCATACGGGCTGGCATCAGCGAGAGAAGACGGGGTAATGTCAGGGACAATGTAGCGGTTTACAGGGTTATACGTCCAATCAGAGCGGGCTAAACCTCTGCTGGATAAATTAAAAAGAAGCTTAAGTATTTTGTCATTGCTGACAAATGTGTTAGTCGCCAGAATCGTTAATTTGACCTGGTTTCTGGAAATTTTTACTCGACCGACTTGCTTATGGCGCAGTGATTGCCGGATTTTTTGCAAGGTCAGAACAGCCATACCCAATGCCCATAGACAAAATTTGCGTATGCCTGTTTCATGCGCAGGTATCAGTAAGGTGTATTGCAAGGCATTCGCTAAGTGCTGATGGGCGATGCTTATCAGATGCGTCATACCTTGGCGAAACTCTTCTGAATGACCTTGCTGTGTCAGTTGGCTTAAGTCAAAGCCGGTTTCACTAAAAATATCTTGTGGTAACCAGCACACACCGCGTTGTGCGTCATCCCAAATATCTTTCAAAATATTGGTCATTTGTAGGCCTTGACCAAATGATATCGACAATTCCTCCATAGTCTTCTGGTTAGTCGCAATTTCAGATGAATAATGACTAAATAATTTAGTTAGCATTTCACCAACACAACCTGCCACGTAATAGCAATAGCGATTCATGTCGGCTAGGGTGGCTAAGCCGAGTTGAAGATTTTGTGCTTGAAAAACGGGCATACCTTCCGCCATTGTTTCGACGCAAGCGGATAAGGCATTGATTTGTTCTGGATCAAAGCTGTGTGTGATTTGTACGACACGCGGTAAAACATGGATGAGTGTATGCTCTGCCGCTAAAGTTTGCGCTGATAACAAAGGGGCTAATTCGACCGCAAAAGGTTCGGCGTTGTCACCCGATTTAACAACTTGAATAAACTCTTCACAAAAGTACAGTTTTTGTCGGGCTGATAAAGAGACTTCATCTTCTATCGTGTCAACGATTCGGCACAGTAAATAGGCATTCGCCACTGCACCAAACAGTTTTTCAGGTAATTGCGGAATTGTCAGCGCAAAAGTCCTGGACACGCCTTCAAGCAAAGCGGCTTGAAAGTCATCATCTGAAAGCTGATTCAGTGCTTTCGGGTTATCCAAAGAAATGCGAGAGGTGCTCATAGTTTTAAAATTGACACTTAGGCTACAGTTTTAGTTAGTAAGTATTTATTCGCGCCAAGAGCGGAACGAGCTCATGCGCTAAGACGACTCAGAATTACAAACAGACTACATTTAGTGAAATAATAGACTGTTTGTTGGTATTTTGCAAAGTAATGTTGTTTTATCGCGAATGCCTTGATTGATTAAGGCTGGACTTTTATGTAGAACAAAAACAGCGGCTTAATATTGCTGTTGTATTTCTGGTAATTATTCAAAATTTAACGCTAGTGAGTTATTTAGTTTAAAACTCTGGAGTCGAGCCTTAAAAGATAGTATTCTAGTCATAAGTTGCTAAGCGATTGTATTATATAAAACAGCGCATTAATTTTAACTTTTAGATAAGCGATTGAGCTGATTTGTTAGTTTTTTTTGGCTGTTGTTTTATTACTACAAGCTTATGATTTTTTTTCTATATATTTCAGGGTAGATTTGTTTTTATCCGTCCATCAATTTTGGAGGCTTTGCAAGTGGGTGTTCCTTTACGTCAGCAGTTAACTGTAGGTAGCTATTTAATCAAGCAAAAAATAAAAGGGGTTAAAAAATACCCTCTGGTTTTGATGCTAGAGCCGTTGTTTCGTTGTAATTTAGCCTGTGCTGGCTGCGGTAAAATTGATTATCAAGATGATATCTTAGATAAACGTTTGTCCTATGAAGAGTGTATGCAGGCAGTTGATGAGTGTGGTGCGCCGATGGTGTCTATTCCCGGTGGCGAGCCGTTAATCCATAAAGAAATGCCTCAAATTGTTGCTGGCATTATTGCACGCAAAAAATATGTCTATCTTTGTACAAATGCCTTATTGCTCAAAAAACGCATTGATGATTACACGCCATCTCCTTATTTAACTTTCTCTATTCATCTTGATGGTATGCAGGAAAGGCATGATGCTTCGGTGTGCCAAGAAGGCGTATTTGATCGCGCTATCGAAGCCATTAAATTGGCTTTAGGTAAGGGTTTTAGAGTAACAATCAACTGTACGCTTTTTCAAGGTGAAAAAGCTGACGAGGTTGCCGAGTTTTTGGATTTTGCAATGGACTTAGGTGTTGAAGGTGTGACCATCGCTCCTGGTTTTAGCTATGAGCGTGCGCCTGCTCAAGATGTGTTTATTAAAGGCAAGGAGGTTAAAGAGTTATTTAGAGATATCTTTAAAATTGGCAAAACCCGCAAGTGGAAACTAAATCATTCCTCTCTTTATTTGGATTTTTTAGCGGGCAACCAAAGCTATGAATGCACACCTTGGGGCAACCCCACTCGCAACGTTTTTGGCTGGCAAAAACCTTGCTACCTGTTGGCGGATGAAGGTAATGCGGCAAGTTTTCAAGAATTGCTTGAAACGACGCCTTGGGATAAATATGGCAATAGCAATAATCCAAAATGCGCGAGTTGTATGGCGCATTGTGGCTATGAAGCAACGGCCGTTGAAGATATGTTGAGAAATCCACTGAAAGGATTTTGGGCGAGTTTGCGTGGACCAAAAACGGATGGGGATATGGTTCCTGAGCCAATTGTTCCTCAAGTGGTGAGTACAGCTTATGCGTCTCTTTCTAGCATCCCTGTCAATGTCGAAATGGCTGATCAAGCTCACTAGGTGTTGGTTTCTTTAGAACTTCAATTTTTGCGAGTTAATTTTCAGAGTGGTTGCTATGGTATTTAAAAAAATATTAATAAAAATTGCCTTTATTTTACTGATACTAGGTGAGAGTGCATTTGCGGAAGAGGTGGACGGTGCAAAGCAAGTAGTGGATAACTTTCAAGCCGATTTGATTGCGGTGATGAAAAATGGCAAACAATTAGGATATCAAGGTCGATACGATAAGCTTTTTCATGCTGTATCAACGAGTCATGATTTAACAAAAATCGCTCGCATTGTGATAGGTAAAGAATGGGAGAAATTATCAGGGGCGCAGCAGCAAAGCTTGGTAGAGACCTTTAGTAAATTTAGTGTGGCATCTTATGCTCATAATTTTAAAGATTATGCCGGTGAATCATTTAGTTTCGATTCAGTAGAAGAGACGACGCGCGGTGGTGTTGTTGTTCACACGCATCTCAATATTCCTGATGAAAAACCCGTTAAATTTGATTACAACTTAAAAGAATTCGATAATCATTGGCTTATTATCAATATAATCGCTAACGGTGTTAGTGATTTAGCTTTAAAACGCTCAGAATACACCAACATTTTGCAACGAGAAGGGTTTGATGCTTTAATAACCAAAATTAACGAAAAAATTGATAATTATTCAAAATTATAGGTTTTTATGGCAATGATAAAATCGGCTTGTCGTTCAATACAAACGATGAGCAAGCGCCCTTTTATCGTAGGTGGATTGCTTATTTTGAGCTGCTTTGCATCGAACGCAAGTGCAGCATCAGACGCTAGCTCTACAGATCCCTATGAACATTTCAATAGAAAAATGTTTACGTTTAACGATCACTTAGATAGTTACGTTGCTGAGCCAATTTCTGATGCATATCGATGGCTTGCTCCGCAATTTGTTCAGGTTCGCGTTTTTAATTTTTATAATAATCTAAAAAACATTAACGTTTTCATTAATGATGTTTTACAGGCAAAATTCAGGCAAAGCTCAGAAGACGCTAGTCGTTTTGTAGTCAACTCAACATTAGGTTTATTAGGTTTATTTGACGTTGCCAAGGATGTTGGGCTTGAGCAAAATGATGAAGATTTTGAACAAACCCTTGCGGTTTGGGGTGTTCCAAAAGGGCCTTATCTTGTGTTACCTGTGTTGGGACCATTAACTGTACGTGGAATTCCAGGCGCAGTGTTTGATACCGCCGCTAATCCTTCTAGCTACGTTGGCGCTCCCGTGCAATTATTGTCATTACTGAATACGAGAGCAAATGCTGAAGGGTCTTTGAAATTTATAGACGAAGCCGCTCTCGATCCCTATGTGTTTACTCGGGAATCCTTTTTACAGTGGCGTGCAAGTTTAGCTTCAGACGGTAAGAGTCAAGAATCAACCGATTTTGATACAGAGCTCAATCTAGAGGAGGGTAGTACTCCATTACAGCATAGCTCAATGCCTAGCAATCAATTTACGCAAGCATCTATTTCTTTTTCTAATACCACCAAAAGTTTTAATGAGGCGGCTGACAGCTTTCAATTAGCGAGTAAAAAAATTGATTTGTACAAAAAATAGAGCTGAAATTTAGCGAGAATCAGATAAAGGCTTTAGGCGTAATCGTACGGCTAAAGCCTTTTTTATGCGGGTAGTGGTCGTAGTGAAGGTGTTTAGACCGCAATACCTACTTGAAGTGAGTCGAACCAGTCTAAAAAGCGTTTTACATCATCACCTTTGAACACCCGACCGTGCTGCGGTGCTAAAATATCAATATCTAAATTTCTAACACGTTCAATCCATGCGCGTTTAGCTTGATTTGAGGGCATCCAGCGCTGATGGAAGTAACGCATTTTCTCGATATGGCTATCAAAATTGTCAACATACATGGGTGCGCCTGGTGCTTCAACTGCACTGCCGACATCACCTGACATTAAAATCTTCGCGTGATGATCATAAACATGAAAATTCCCAGGTGAGTGCAAATAATGTGCTGGTATAAGCTGAAGCTCAACGGAATCCAGTTTAATTGTTCCTCCATTATCTGGAATGGGGACATATTCAATCGATTCGCAGCCAAAATGTCTTAAATAGCCTTCCCATATAGCGGGGGCATGTAATTTGGCATTAGACAAGGCTTGATCCCATAAGCCTAATGATGAAATGACATCAGGGTCTTGGTGGGAGGCAAACAAATCCGTAATTTGATCAACCGGAGTGTGATGTAATACAGCGGCCATCATCGGTGCAAACAGCTCAGACCCACCTGGTTCAAGCAATAAGCATCGGTTAGCGGTACGTACCGCATATTGGTTGCTATCAATGATATTGCTCGGTTTATTTGCATCCCGACCAAACATAATCCATTGATAAGACCCTTCATATATTTTTGTCATTTTCATGGAACAAATGCCTCTTAGTTAGTTTATTTTCAGCTATTGCGATAAAGTGATAATGCGATTCTACAACGCTGAACATTATCGTGGATGGTGTGTGCAGCCTTGTCCACGCTTTCTGCAACCGCTTGTAGGCTTTGCAAATATTCTCCAGCTTGAGATGCCTCAATACGTGAGTTGGCCGCAATAACGCGTGCGGCTCTTGCATGGTGCATAACAGCTTCAAGTTGATCTAATAGCTGTTTTACATCGCGTTTAAATTGTCTCTGGCAGTTCTGCATGGAAATCTTTGCATTTTCCAGTGGGGCTTGCATGGATTGCGCGTAAGTCACGCCCTCAGTTGTTTTAACAACTAAATCGAACTTATTGTAGGCAACCGTTCTGCGATATTCATTAACAGTTAATCGGTATAAGGACAACGCATACACATTAATGTTTGTAACAAGGTCAATGGTTTCCTTAGCTAGCTCATTAATAAAATCAGTAATGGGTTGAAAGCCTTTAGCCTTATCGCCCGCTCTAAATGCGATAGCCTTAGCATTTGCGGCGGCTAATGAAATTTCTTTTGCAACCACCATGACCGCACTTAATTCAGACGTAATAGATGCAACAGCGACAAATTGTGATTTGGTTTGTATGTTCATAATGAATGACTTGTAATTGGTTGAGGCTGAATTATCAATTGACTATGACTCTCGACCTGCAAAGCACAGTACGCTTACCATTTAATGAAAAATATCAGATGTTAAGTAATCTAGTTTTTCTAAAGAGACTATTTAACAAAGTTTACGCTCCGTTTTAGCGAGCCAATTTAGACAGCGATAAAATTTTATTTGCGACTTCTTCAATCGGCATTACGTAGTCAACGCAACCTAATTTGTAAGCGGCACCGGGCATTCCCCACACAACACTGGTTTGTTCGTCCTGAATAATCGTTATCGCTCCAGCATTTTTCATTTCTTTCATCCCAGCAGCACCATCAGCACCCATTCCTGTGAGTAGAATGCCAATGGCATTACTACCAGCACATTGGGCAATGGAGTTAAATAAGACATCAACAGCTGGTTTATGTCGGTTGACAGGTTCCGCATCGCTGAGATGAATATAAAATCTCCCCGCTTCTTTTGTGACTAACATATGTTTATCACCTGGGGCTAGATAGATATGACCATCTTCAACGACTTGACCGTGCGTTGGAATTAATGCGGTCATTGCGGTTACTAAATCAATATGTTTAACAAAGGAGTCACTAAAGGCCGCTGGTAAGTGTTGGGTAATAAATACCGGTGGCGTTTCGGCTGTTAAATATTTGGCAACGACTTTTATCGCTTCAGTACCACCAGTCGATGCGCCAATTGCTATGATTTTTGCACTAGATGCTGTTTTATGAGATAGCAATGATTTCGCAGGTTGACTTACTATGGACTCATTATCTTTAGTTTTTACAGGTCTATAATCAATATTGCGGACATTTGCACGAGCCGCCGTTTTTACTTTGTCAATGATCTCATCAGCGTAATCATTTAGGGTTTTAATCACATCAACTTTAGGCTTGAAGATAAAATCAACTGCACCTAGAGCCAATGCTTCAAGGGTTACTTCTGCGCCCTTTTTAGTTAATGTTGAAATCATAACTACCGGAGTCGGGCGCAAACGCATTAGATTTCTCAAAAAAGTAATGCCGTCCATATGGGGCATTTCAATATCTAAGGTCAAGACATCCGGATTAAGCTGCTTGATCATTTCTCTTGCGATTAAGGGGTCTGCAGCAGTGCCTATTACTTCAATTTCAGGTGAGGATGTTAAAATTTCAGTGAGAATCTTTCTGACTAACACCGAGTCGTCGATAACCAAAACACGTATTTTATTCATCTGCTTAGGCCCTTAATTGATCAACTCTGCCGCATGTAAATGAGCTGTCATTAAATATCATTATTCCGTTCTCCTAATGTTGGCTTCTGATGCCATGATTACTTTTTCGATTATTTCTTCTGCATATTCATTTAAGGTGTTTTCGACATTGAAAACTGGTTTGGCAATAAAGTCGACGGCACCTAAGGCTAATGCTTCTAATGTGACATCGGCATTACTTTCAGTGAGTACCGATATCATGACGACAGGCATTGGTCGTAGGCGCATTAAATTTCGTAAAAAAGTAATACCATCCATGCGTGGCATTTCAATATCTAAAGTTAAAACATCGGGATTTAATTGCTTAATCATTTCTCGTGCAACATAAGGATCTTCTGCCCCCCCGACCACTTCGATATCCGGTGATGAATTCAGGATTTCGGTTAAAACTTCCCTAATTAAAAGAGAATCATCGACAATCAACACACGTACTTTTTTCATGCTTTTATCTCGTGGATATTGGATTCGTACTTAAAATAACTCAACATCGCCGGCGACAGGTGCATTTTTAATATTATCAAAGTATTGACGTTCTCTTTGAACAATCGTTGTGTTATGTAGGTCTTGAATTTTTTTCATCCCAACTTTTCCAGTTTTTGGAAAATAAATAATTTTTCTGGGATAAATATCACCTAGGTCTTGAGAGAGTAAATGCAATCCTTCTGTATCAATATATTCCAGAACAAATTCAATGTTTTTAATGCCAATATCGGTTAATGTGGGAATTATCTTTCCACCACCAAACACTTTCACTTCGAGATTTTTGCGTTTACCACCATTACTTAAAATAGTATTGATTAAATGTTCCATTGCATAATTACCATAGCGGGTTGCATTACCAACCACGGCTTCATTGCCTTTTTTTAGTTTATCGGATGTAGTGACAGGCAACATAAAATGATTCATTCCGCCAATTCCTGATTCTTTATCTCTAATACAGGCAGAAATACAAGAACCTAAAACAGTTGTAATTAACTCATTTTCTTTAGTCACATAGTACTCGCCCGGCAAAATCTTTGCGGCAATAATTCCGTATGCGTTATCTAAATAGCGGTTAATTTGTTCAAAACCTACTATGGAGGGACTACCGACATTTTCCTTACTCATTATTACTTGTTTTTCCTATAACTGGTACATGCGACCAATTCGAGTTCGGTTGAAAGTTGATTAAGCGATTCTGAGTGACCTATAAATAACCATGATCTTTCTGCTAAGATATGTGCATATCTTTTAGCCAGCATAATTTTCGTTTCCCGATCGAAATAGATTAATACATTCCTACAAAATATAAAATCAAACTGTCCTTTCATGGGCCACTCTTGTATTAAATTTAATTGTTTAAAACATATAATGTTTTGTAATTGCGGACTTACCCTAACTTGTCCTGATTGGGTGCTTTTACCTCGCATAAACCAGTGTTTGAGTCTATCATCTGAAATACCTGCAACTCTTTCTTCGGTATATATGCCTTCTGATGCCGATTTTAAAACGGCAGTATCAAGGTCTGTCGCTAAAATTTTTATATCCCAATTAGCGGGAATATTTTCTAAAAGGGTCATGGCAATTGAGTACGGCTCTTCGCCCGTAGAGCACCCAGCAGACCATACTCGAATTCTTCTGGTATAACTATTTCTGATTAATAATTCCGGTATGACGTGATCTCGAAGATATTCAAAATGATGGTTTTCACGGAAAAATGCTGTTAAATTTGTCGTAATAGCATTAATAAAATCTGTAAACTCTAGTTCGGGATTGTCTTTAAGGTATTGACAATATTCCTTAAAGTTTGTGAACCCTAGTCGTCTGACACGCTTAGATAGTCTGGAATAGAACATATCAAAACGCTCATCAGGCACTTGAATTCCAGAATACTCATTAGACAACTTTCTTAAAAAATTAAAATCATCAAAAGTAAATTTAAACTCCCGCTCTCTTTCCTGTATCGTCATGGAACGAATGTTTTCCTTTATTTTCAATATGGTAATTATCGCTAAACATCAAGAATTTCAGTTAAACCTAATAATTTAGCCGATTCTTTAAATCTTGGAGAGGGCGAATCAATAACAAGTGTTTTTTGTAACTTGTTGGCCTCTTTTTTAAGTGCCACTAATAATTGCAAACTCGCAGTATCAATTGATGTTACTTCCCCTGCATACAATTCGATAGTGTCATTTGCGGTTAAAACTTTTTTGAGGATTTCATGAAGACCAGTAATATTTTGGATGCTTAAAGTAGATTCCAAATGTACAGGATGTTGAGAATCATCATTGTCATCTACGATTGCTTGGGATTCTTCTTCGGTTAAACCTATCTGACTATCATCAGATGCAGCGTTGTCTCCCGCAGTCTCGTCAAACTCCTCATCCATCCAAGCAAGCGGATCGTATCCAATCAAAGTGTTATCGTTATTTTCTGCCATACATTACCCTGCCTTCCATAAAATCAATTGCGAGCTTACGGAAATCCTTAGCTGAGCGGCTTTCCGGACTATATTCTAAAATGGTTTTACCAAAACTTGGACATTCAGATAACAAGGTTGTCTCTCTAATGGCGGTGGCTAAAATTTGCGAAGGAAAATGTGAAAGCAATACATTAAGAACTTGCTTAGAAATTTTCCTGTTAGGCGTGTAACGAGAAATGACCAGCCGTGCGGTGTACTGTTTTTTTAATGCCCTTTCAAACTTTTTTACCGTTCCCATTAAATGGGATAAACCTTGCAGTGCTAAAAAATCACTGGTCATAGGAATTAAAATTTCTTCAGCCGCATAAAGCGCATTGACAATCAATAGACCAGAAGATGGTGGGCAATCAATGAATAAAAAGTCTTGTTCCGCCATATCGCTATTTGTCAGTGATTTTTTCAACAAATCGGCTCGGTGAGTGCTGTTGCTGGTTAATTGCTCAATTTCTTGTAGTCGAGGTCCAGAGGTAATCAAGCGTAAGTTTTCACGTATTTGTACAACTTGCTCATCAATGCCTTTCTCTCCCAGCATAACAGCATCAATACCGCTTTGCTTCAGATTTCGAACGCCAAAAGAAACTGACAAATGACCCTGAGGATCTAGATCTATAACAGTAACTTTTTTACCTAATTCAGCGAGAGCATGGCACAAGTTAACCGAGGTTGTCGTTTTGCCGACGCCACCTTTCTGATTAATAATAGCGACAACTTTCACTAATTACTCCAGATTATCAAGACTCTCAAGCTCATCCGGATTAAGTAACTTATCGACATCTAGTAATAGGATCATATTTTTTTTAAAAACATGCATTCCTCTCATATAACGAGTATCAATTTTAGTTCCAAAATTAGGTGCTTTCTTAATTTCTTCAACTTTAATATCCAACACATCCGACACTGCATCGGCAACAATACCCATTACAAATGTGCTACTACGATGTTTGACGCATAGCACAATGACTACTGTTTTTTGGTTATAGTCGCAATGTTCCAGAGAAAATCGTTCGCGTAAATCGACGATCGGAACGACCGAACCCCTTAAATTTAATACGCCTTTTATAAATGCAGGCGTATTAGGGATAATACGAACGGCTTCCCATCCTCTAATTTCTTGAACTTTAAGAATATCTACTCCGTAAGCTTCACCGGCAAGCTGAAAAGTAAGAAATTGTTCTATCTGATTATTGTGAGCCTGAGTATCAGTCGTCATGTTTATAGCACCCCTGCTTTATAGTGCAGTTTGATATCAAAATTCTTCCCATTCGTCATCAGTGGTTGTGTTAGCAGTCATAGGTGGTTTTGTGAGCGGTCTATTGACTGGTGTTTGTGCAGATGCTGCTTGAGGTTTGCTCGTCGAAGCGATTATTGCTGTCGTTTTAGGTTTAATTTGATAATTAACCACTGATTTCATCTTAAAAAAATTGAGCAACGCTATCATATTGTTGATTTGTTCACTCATAGAAATGCTTGCTGCCGATGCTTGTTCCGCTAATGCGGCGTTTTGTTGAGTAATTTCATCTAGTTGTACAATCGCTAGGTTCACTTGATCTAGTCCAGAAGTTTGTTCCGCGCTTGCTACCGCAATCTTACCAACAATTTCATTAGCTTTGCCTACACTCTCAACAATTTCATTTAAAGCTTGACCGGTTTGATCAACAAATGCTGTCCCCGTCCTGACTTTTTGCACACTGTTTTGAATCAATTCATTACTCTGTTTGGCGGCTGCTGCACTGCGCTGCGCTAAATTACGTACTTCAGATGCAACAACGGAAAAACCCCTTCCTTGTTCTCCGGCTCTCGCGGCTTCTACGGACGCGTTTAACGCTAACAAATTGGTTTGAAAGGCGATTTCATCAATAACAGAAATAATTTCTGCAATTTGATTGCTACTTTCATTGATTTCTTGCATCGCGGCAATCGCTAATTTCACCACATCTCCGCCTTTAATTGCCAAATCACGAGTGGAATTGACAATTTGATTCGCTTCTTTAGCATTATGAGCGGTACTTTTAACTATACCTGTCAATTGTTCCATACTTGCTGCGGTTTCTTCCAAATTAGCCGCTTGCTGTTCTGCGCGATGGGATAGATTATTATTGCCCGCCGAGATTTCTTGGGAAGATGTTTCAACAAAATTGGCGACTTCTCTGACGCGAGAAAAAACGTCATCAAATTTGCTAACGGCTTCATTGACATTGTTTTTACATTGACCGTAAAGTCCTTCATAGTCATTAGTGATGTGCTGAGTTAAATCACCATTTGCTAAATTCTCCATCACAAGACCAATATCAGAAAAAAACTTTTCCAGTGTTTGATTGGATAACGTTTCTTGCGTGACATCAGCAGCATATTTGACCACTTTATAAGGCTTGCCATCATTATCTAAGATTGGGTTGTAAGAGGCGTGTAGATAAACTGTTTTGCCGCCTTTACCAACACGTTTGTATTCGCCGATATCATGTTGACCAAGATTTAATTGTTCCCAAAAACGTTTATATTCAACGCTATTAGCATAGATCGGGTCAACAAAAAGACGATGATGTCTGCCGATAATTTCTGCAAGGGTATAACCCATAGCATTTAAAAACAGATCATTAGCGGAAATAATAGTACCATCCATTTTAAACTGGACGATAGGCTGGGATTTATCAATCGCTTCAATTTGTCGGACATAGTCTTTGTTGATTAAATCTTTTTCTTTTAAATGTTTTTCATTTTCCCGACTGGAAGCTAAATCTGCATTAAACTTGACTCCCAAAGAAAATAAAGCTCTAAAACAGTCACCAAGCTGATCCTTGCGTGATAGATCTGTTGATATTTTAAAGCTGTCGTTTAGAAAGCGATACGAGATACCTACAATCGCTTCTAGCCCACAATCCATAGACGCTAATAAATCTCTTAAAACAATAAACCCCGTTGCTATCAAAAAACAGAGTATTCCAGTGCTCAAAAAGTTTTTCTCTAGCACGAACAGATATAACAAGTAAATATTGGGCAAGATTAACACGGTCATCGCGATCATGCCTTTTTTCCAAATAGATAATTCTTTAAGTAATTTGGAGAAGCCCTTAGTGGCATCAGAGCGTGTTTTCGCTGTTTTTGATTTACGTTTTTCTTGCTGAAATGTCGCTTGACGCTGCGCATCAGGTTTAATTTCATAACGAACGGCAAGGTATTCACGCGCTTTACCTTTAGTAAAAATAGGCGTTATATTGGTTTCACTCCAATAATAATCACCATTTTTTGTACGATTTTTTATAATGCCTTTCCAAGGCTTATCGGCTTTCAGTGATTTCCATAGATCCTGATACAAACTCTCCGAAACATCAGGATGTCGAGTAATATTATGACTAGAACCAAGCAATTCTTCTCGTGAAAATCCCGTTACTTCAACAAAGGCATCATTGACATAAGTAATAATCCCATCTAAATCAGTTCTTGTGACTAAGAAGGTATCTTTGCTCATCACTATTTCTTTATCAGTAATTGGCATATTCACTTTCATGGTGTTTACACTCTATTAAAGGTATTAAGGAAAAAAGGTGGAGATCATTGGTTAAATTCACTCTGATCCAGATCGTCTAGTTTTAGTAACTTATCCACATCTAGCAGCATAACCATGCGCTCATTTACAGATACGAGACCATTGATAAATTCATTGCTTATTTTGGTGCCAAAATCAGGCGCGTTTTGAATTTTATCAAAATCGACACTAATAACATCAGAAACGGAGTCAACGACAACACCCATTGTGCGTATTTTTTTACTGTCTCCAGTTTGTAAAACAACCACAACAGTTAATAAGGTATAGTCCGCACTTTTTAATTTAAAACGCTCTCTTAAATCAATAATTGGCACAATGGAGCCACGTAAATTAACGACACCTTTTTCGTATAGAGGCACATTGGGGATTCTTGATACCGGCTCCCAACTACGGATCTCTTGCACCCTTAAAATATCAACGCCGTATTCTTCATTGCCTAAACTAAAGCTTAAATATTGACCTGTGTTATCAAGATTTTTGTTATAACGCTCTTGGTCACGCTCTTTATTATCAGATTCAGAAGCTAAGTTTTCGTTCATAGGACTGGTATTGTGATTTTGATTTATAAAATATCAACGACTAGAGAAACGCACTAACCCGGGCACATCCAGAATAAGTGCAACCGAACCATCCCCTAGAATAGTTGCTCCAGAAACCCCTTCAACCCGTCGATAATTGGCTTCTAATGATTTAATGACAACTTGTTGTTGTCCGAGCAAATCATCAACAAACAGACCGCACAAGACGCCTTGACCCTCGACAACGACAATAACGCCTTCAGCAGTTTTGGACGTGTTTTTGGGTTTGACATTAAACACTTTGTGCATTCGAATAATTGGAATGTAATGGTTACGAAGACGGAATGTCTCACCTTTACCCGCAACTTTATTCAGCATTTTCTCGGTAATATTGATGGACTCAATAATTGATACTAATGGCACGATATACGTTTCATCGCCAACCGCAACCGATTGACCATCAAGAATTGCAAGTGTTAGAGGTAAATGAATGGCAATCGTTGTGCCTTTGCCCAATTCCGAGGAGATTTCAATATTGCCGCCTAATGCTTCAATATTGCGGCGTACGACATCCATGCCAACACCACGCCCAGAAATATCCGTGAGTTTTTCAGCAGTTGAAAAACCGGGCAAGAAAATAAGCTCAAACGCTTGTTTATCGGTTAACACGGCACTCTCGTCAATGAGTCCCTTCTCGACAGCTTTACCGATCAGTTTCTTTTTATCCATGCCATTACCGTCATCAATTATTTCAATAACGATATGACCACCACGGTGGTAAGCTTTTAATTCGATAATACCCGTCTCGTGTTTACCTGCCGCCAAACGGTTTGCAGGCATTTCAATGCCGTGATCTAAACTATTACGGATTAAATGCACTAGGGGATCGTTAATTAATTCGACAACGGATTTGTCAATTTCTGTATTTTCACCGACTAATTTTAGCTCAATTTTTTTACCTAATTTAGAGCTGATGTCATGAACAAGGCGAGGAAATCGACTAAAAACAAAGCTAATTGGTAACATTCGTACATTCATTACGCTTTGTTGTAAGTCTCTAGTGTGGCGCTCTAACTGAGCAAGTCCTTTCTTGAGCTGGTCTAGCTTGTCCATTGTGAAATTTTCGCCAACCAAACCGAGCATTGATTGAGTGATGACAACCTCGCCTACCATGTTAATCAAGGCATCAATTTTTGCGGTATCCACACGGATAGATGTTGATGCAGCAACGGTGTTTTTTATTTCTGACTCGACATTAGGTAGCTTTATAGCATCACGTGTTCGCGACACCGGCACTTCTTCTGGCTTATCAAAGGCTTTGGGTAGTTCTAAGGGGGCGGCGAGGATGCTGATATCGGGAACTGGAGAGCTAGGTTCAGGTATCGCCGGATCGGGTTCTTTGAACTCTTCGACCGTATCTTCAATTGGAAGAGGTTGGGATGCTTTAGGCGCGACCGAGACAGGTTTGGCTGGTTTTTGTGCAATTGCCTGGATGTCCAGCTCACAATCTCCTTCCACCCAATTAAATATTTCCCTTATTTCTGATTCTGGTATTTCTCCTGTGACCTTAATGTCCCACGATAAATTACATTCTTCCGGATCAAGTTCAAAAATACTGGGAACATCTTGGATACTAATAAGAGCTGTTAATTCACCTAGCTCGGCTAATTCCCGAAACATTCTGACAGGATCATTACCGGTTTTTAGTAAATCGAGATAAGGACAAAAAGCAATTTTCCAGCCAACCTCAGCTTCTTTAGGAGAGTCTTCGGGTTTGTCGGAGTTGTGTATGGTAGGCTTAGCTTCGGTTTCAGTGATAGTTGGAATATCAGCGATCAATACAGCAGAGTTGCCACCATTTAATTCTTGCTCTAAAGCAGCTTTGTGTAAAGCTACAGCGTGTTCGTCAACAGCTTGTTCATTTTGGATGGAGGTTAGCATTTCCCTTAAGCAGTCCACCGAACCAAGCAACACATTAATGGCGTTTTGTGTAACTTTTCGACGACCATCGCGCATTTCATCCAATAAAGTTTCCATGACGTGCGTAAAATCCGCCACCATATTAAAACCAAAGGTACCACTCCCCCCTTTTATCGAATGCGCGCCTCTGAATATGGTATTGATGACTTCCGAATCAATATCGCCCATATCAAGATTGAGCAAGCCTGACTCCATTGCTTCCAATCCCTCGAAACATTCTTCGAAAAAAACCTGATGGAATTGCGACATATCGATAGACATAAACTTACCTGTGTATCTTTAAATTCAACTAAACAAGGCTAAAATTCAACCTAAGACTTTTTTTAACGTTTTTAATAATTGATCTGGATCAAAGGGCTTAACAATCCACCCAGTTGCACCTGCCGCTTTTCCCTCCATTTTCTTTTCCATTCCAGATTCAGTCGTTAGGGTTAGCATGGGAATAAATTTGTATTCAGGAAGCATCCGTAAATCTTTAATGAGCGTAATGCCATCTTTATTGGGCATATTCACATCAGTAATGATGCAATCGAATTGCCTGTTTTGCGCTTTAGTTAGCGCATCTACACCATCTACTGCTTCTTCAACATCGTATCCAGCACCTTTTAAAGTAAAAGTAACCATTTTTCTCATTGATGCCGAATCGTCAACTGCAAGAATACTTGCCATTGTTCTCTCCATTAAGTTCAATTTTTAAAGCAAAGCTGTCATTTGTCTAATTGTAACATTCAAGGTTTTTGAAACTATACATAATTTCTCGTTTTTTTCGCTTAATGTGATTATCAAGCCCAATGACAGAGCTAGTATAGCTCAATCTTGTGATTTGAATATTGTTAGCTTAAAAAACGCTATCAAACCCTAATCATGAGTTAAGTTGCTCAACGATCTGTTTATTTAGCACAGTGGAGGGGTATTGTTAATAACCTCGCCAAACTTAAAGCGGGACACAGTTAAAGGCTAAACCATTCATGATGAGCTTGTCGAACCATGATCGGCTTAACCGTCTATCCTTCGCAAGCTCATGACTCAGGACGATGGTTAAACCTTGTTGAGTGTCCTCTGTTAGTTGGTAGCCTTAATAACGTCTAGTTAAACCCGTCCATGGAACGGTTGAGATCCACACAATTAAAAATCTGACATAAACGCTAAGTGGCAATCTTACTCATAAAAAGCAAAACGGGCTAGATGTTACGAAAAAAAACGTCTAAAAAGACAAATTAACGTGTTGGCTAGTTCAGGTCTCGCGAGTAAAACCTAGGATTCCAGCATTTCATAGGTGAACATTGCAGCGGCACATCAAAAGATTGGCCCTATTGAGATGGGTGGGCGTTTGCCTAAAAGTAAAATCATGACCAAATTTACCTTGTCTGCCAGTTATTTTTAGCCATATTTTAAGCAGTTCGCGTAAAATCGACCTTTCCAACATTCCACTAATCCACATTATAAGGAATATATATGAAAATAATTCTATACCTGGCTTTTTTACTGACAAGTATCTCCGTCTTGGCTGAGGATGCCAAAAATGAATGGCATAACACGGATCTAACTGATGCGACCATTGCAATTATTCAGCAGGCCAGCTACCAATATAAAAAATGCGCCTCTGATGAAATGCAAAAAAACGTTTACCACAACCAAGATACGCGCCATGCGACTGATGCGATTATGAAAGAATGCGAGCCTGTTTTAGCAAAAATGCGGGACGTTTATTTAGCGCAAAAAGTGCCAGGTGTGATTGCCGATCGACACTTAAAACAATTACGCCTGCAAACGACACGCAGCGTATTACAAACGATGATGTTTGCCGAGGCAGCACGTAAATCCGGACAACAACCCCAATAACCCTTGGCATAACTACCCATGAATACACTTTATACTATTGATTTATCATTAAAACCGACGACATTCGATGTCTGGCATGTGTGTCTGGCTGGAACCGTTACGTTGTTATCGCTGACCTTAATTATCGTCTTAGTGATTTTAGTTGGCAGCTTGCTGAGGAAAAAACCAGCTGCGCCTGTGACTCAAACCGTCATGACCCCACCAGAGCCGATTATTCAAATCGTTGAAAAAATTGTTGAGGTTGAAAAAATAGTCCAGGCTCCGATACCAGAGCCAGTCGTTTTGAAAGAAGCGACGCCGGATGCCGCAATGCAATTGCTGGGCTTATTGCAAAAAGAAGCACGTTTTATTGATTTTATCAAAGAAGACATTGCCGCTTTCAATGATGCAGATATTGGTGTAGTGGCGCGTGTGGTGCATGACGGCTGCAATAAAGCCTTAAATGAACATTTTAGCTTAGTGCCGATTCGTAGTGAGCCCGAAGGTTCCAGAATTACCTTGCCGGCTGGTTTTGATGCCTCTCAAATACGATTAATCGGCAATATCGTGGGGCAAGCTCCATTTTCCGGTGCATTAGTTCATAAAGGCTGGCAAGTGACTAACGTCCGATTGCCTAAATTAACACAAGGTTATAACCCCGCGATTGTTGCTGCCGCCGAGGTAGAACTATGAGCTTATTCGATCACTTAAAAAAAATACAAGAACCCACTAAACCCGAAAGTAATCATCATGCGCCCGCAACGTCTGATATATCCGAAGATAAGGGGGCTGAGACACCCACTGATGTAGAAGAGCAATCCAACATCGATAATCCAATGGAGGGTTTCACCGCCTCGGAAGTCATGACCACTGTAGCGGTACTGGCGGATTCAGAAACACCACATTTTTCAGTTGGTATCGATTTAGGAACGACGCACTGCGTTTTATCTTATGCCAAAATGGGCGCGATGGATGAGGCGTTTAGTCAAGAAGTCATGGCTATACCGCAATTATCTGCCCCGGGAATGGTGGAAGAAAGTTACCAGCTGCCCTCCTTCATGTACCAAGCGCACGAAGACGAATTGGCTGAAGGGGCAACTGATTTGCCTTGGCTTGCAAAGCCAGCCTATTTAGTGGGTGAAATTGCCCGTAATCTAGGCAGCAAAACACCGATTCGACTGGTTTCAAGCGCCAAAAGCTGGTTATGCCACGCAGGGATTGACTGTAAAGCACCGATATTGCCAATTGAAGCGCCTGAGGAAGTCGGCCGAGTTTCACCTTTTCAGGCCAGTGTTGCCTATTTACAGCATCTCAATGAGGCTTGGCTATACCAGCATCCGTCTGCGCCGCTTGCGGAACAAGATTTAGTCATTACTGTACCGGCCTCTTTCGATCCTGCTGCGCGTGAATTAACCATTGAGGCCGCTCGTGCGGTGGGTTTACATCAAGCGATTTTACTAGAAGAACCTCAAGCGGCTGTTTATAGTTGGATAGAAAAAAGCCAAGGTGATTGGCGTAAACAAGCCCAGTGCGGTGATGTTATCTTGGTTATCGATATCGGTGGCGGTACGACCGACCTTTCCTTAATTGCGGTCACGCAACAAAACGGTAATTTAGAGCTGACGCGGGTTGCCGTCGGAGATCATATCCTATTAGGTGGTGACAATATGGACTTAGCTTTGGCCTATACCGTCAAAGCTAAGGTAGAAAAAGACGGGCAACGCCTACAACCTTGGCAAATACAAGCCTTAACCCATGGCTGTCGAGAAGCGAAAGAAAAGCTCTTTAGTGATGACAGCATTGACACCATCCCGCTGGTTGTTGCCAATCGAGGCTCTTCATTAATTGGAGGCACCTTACGTACCGAGCTAACTCGTGACGAGGTGCAACGTGTTTTAGTCGAAGGTTTCTTGCCTCGCGTTGCGGCAAGTGATCGACCGGTGAGCCGTCCACGTACTGGATTACGCACAACGGGCTTACCTTATGCCCAAGATGCGGGTATCACAAGGCATTTAGCTGCATTTTTAGCTAAACAACAGGCTGCAACCAACGACTTGCCTGATATCAACTTGCCTGAGCAAGCCACTTTCTTACATCCAACCGCTGTTCTATTTAACGGCGGCGTATTAAAAGCGCACGCTTTAGCAGATCGACTTATGGACGTGCTAAATTCTTGGCTACTGGCTGAAAATGCACCGGCAGCGCGTTTATTGGCAGGGGCTGATTTAGATTTAGCTGTTGCGCGTGGCGCGGCGTACTATGGTTTTGTACGCAAAGGCAAAGGGGTGAGAATCAAAGGGGGTACGGCGGCATCGTATTATGTCGGTGTAGAAAGCGCTATGCCGGCAGTGCCGGGATTAGCTCCCGAACTGGAAGCCTTATGTATTGCTCCATTTGGGATGGAAGAAGGTACGCAAGAAGAATTGCATCATGATGAATTTGGCTTAGTCATTGGCGAGCCGGTACGGTTTCGCTTTTTTGCCTCGCATACTCGCAGAGAAGACCGGGTGGGGACTCGTTTAGATTACTGGACGGATGAAGAGTTATCGGAATTGGCTGAAATTGAAATCACGTTACCGGAAGATGATCATCGTCCGGGTGAGGTTGTCCCTGTTCATTTATGTTCAGCCGTGACAGAAGTCGGTACTTTAGAGCTAAATGCGGTGTCACAACGTGATAGTGGACGTTGGAAAATTGAGTTTGATGTGCGAGCAGGTGATCTTAATTTGTCCAATTCCGCTTAATGGTATACTGATTTGTAGTTGGTCGTTGTTCCAGCAACGGTCTATTTACAAAACGCTTTCAGACAGCTAAAGACGGCTATAACGTGTGGAGAGCAGGCTCTGCTCTCCTCCGTATTGATTGTATCGACAGCATTTAACTTAAGCATCCGGTCTTTAAGTTGGTAGCCGTATATTTGTTGCAATAGCTTGGCTAGCAAACGCAAATCTGAGACGATTTGATAATAAAACGGCTATCAGTACGCCCTAAAAAGAACAGATGACTAGGCACGAACGGGGTCACTATTAATCAAAATAGTTCTACAAGACAGCTTCGAAAGCTCTACGATTTCGACTTTATTTAGGAGAGGGCATTTAGGAATAATAAGCTAAATGTTTTGAATGCACTCGTCTAAAAAAGCTTTTTTTCAAGATGCCGACACCTTCTTTGCGCCTTGTAATATACAAGCTTGAGATTAAGCAAAAGTCATTTATAGGCTAAATCGATTTTAATCGACGTTGAGGACGTTTGAAAAATGAATGTAATAAAGCAAATTTTGGCGATAGTAAGCAATCAGAAAGAGTTTGTTGGTATGATTGGCAATCCAATAGCGAACCGTTTTGGTCTACATATTTTTCGGATACTCTTGAGTGATGGCATATGCCGTATTAGAACTTTACCTTTCTTTTTTCTTGAAAGGGTAGCCAGACAATCTCTTGCCAAAGACGGCATCGTCATTATTGAAAATTTTTTGGAGGACGCTGAATTTCGCCAGATTAAAGCGGAGGTCTATCAACAGTTGGCTGCTTTGCCGCCAGCTTTAGACAATACAGAATTAGGTTTTGGAAAAAAGATGGCGCATGAGTACGGTTTTGATCGCTATGACGGTGGAACGCTTAATCGCTTTGCTCGTGTTGCAGACGATTCTGCTACTTGTCGTTTTTTGACTAAAAATCCAAGACTCTCGCGATTGACTCTGGCATTGTTTGGTTTGCGTAATCGTCCGACAAAATATTTTACCTATGAACTTCGTCATGGCGATGAATCGACTAATCCCGATATACAAAAACAAGTGCATAAAGATACGTTTTTTCACACTTACAAACTATGGTATTTCGTGGATGCCGTTACCGATGATCAAGGGCCGTTTGCCTATTCTCTGGGTAGTCAGCGCTCAACTTTCAAGAGCCTAAGTTGGGAATATCAGATGAGCTGCCTTGTCAGCACAATGCCTAGCCTTAATCGTGGTGGCTCTTTCCGCGCCTCTAATGCCGATTTACAGCATATGAATTATCCGTTACCTTGCGCCCAACGCTTGCCAGCTAATACCTTAGTGATTGCTGATACGAAGGGATTTCACTGTAGAGGCAACGGACTGACAGGCACATGTCGTATAGGAATTTATGCCAACTTCAGGCCATTAGCCTTTCTGCCATTTTTTCATTAGACTACCGCTCCCTCCTTAATTAAAAAAAAACGTGATGCGGGTAATCTTTCGTCCACTGGCATGTGATGGTTGCCTGTTATAGCACTCTAAGTTATAGAACACACCATCCTATTTTCTTATAACGCTAAGGCTTAATTTTTGATGAGATATATGACACACAAAGAGAATACTGGATTTTCAATTTTGAATAGTCATGCAGCGGATATGCCCTATAAAACCGTTATTGTATTAGGCGTACCTCGTGGAGGAACGTCGATGGTTTCTGGCGTTTTGGCTAAGCTAGGCGTTTTTATGGGATCACAAGATAAGCTTGAACCCTTTTATGAAAATACTGAATTGGGTCTTTGTTGTAAATTAAAAGATAAAAAGAAAGCTCAAAAAACTATCGCTATTTACAATGATAAATATGCTATTTGGGGTATAAAAATATTTCCCAAAGCATGGCTTTTCTGGTTTAGCAGAGCATATTTTCGTCATCCTATTTATATCGTTGTGTTTCGCGATATATTAGCAATCGCTAAACGGCAGGTTGTCTCATTAGATAAATCATTATTAACAGAGATGTTTAAAGCGCTCTGGTTTAACGGTTGCCTGCTGGTATTTTTACGGTTCAATAAAAAACCTACACTCATTATTTCTTATGAAAAAACACTTCTGTTTCCCGAAAGCTTTGTTGAAGAATTATGTTCTTTTCTTGGCATAAGCGATGTGCATCAAGCTGAATCCGCCATAAAATTCATTAGACCTTCGCCTTCCGATTATTTAATGCGTTCTACGACACAATGCCAATTAGATAAAGAGGCTCACTATTTCGGTTATGTTGATATTGTTAATCAACATGAAGTGACAGGTTGGGTTTTATCTCTATTACATGAAAACCCTATTGCCATAGAGTTATGGGTTAACGGTAACTATCAGCAGGCCGTGGATGCCAATTTAATACGTTATGATGTTAAAGAAAAAGATGCGCGTTTCCATGAAGGATGTGGTTTTGTTTTTGCTTTTGACGATAAAAATAGCTTAAGTCGTGGTGATTGCGTGGAAGTAAAAATTAGAGAAAAAAATATATCTTTAGTTAATTCACCTTACGTGCTTACTTAAAACCCTATTTTGTTGATAGCTTAAACCGCATGATTCCCCACGCTTCTGAACTTGTTACCATCCGTCATTTTGGCATTTGTGACTATGAACCCATTTGGCGCGGGATGCAGCAATTTACTCAACACCGTCAAGCTTTTGATCGGGATGAGATTTGGGTACTTGAACATTACCCTATTTATACTTTGGGATTAGCGGGTAAACGTGAACATCTACTAAAATTAACAGATATTCCGGTACTACAAAGTGATCGTGGCGGACAGGTGACTTATCACGGCCCTGGACAGTTGATTATTTATACCTTATTAGATGTTCAACGTTTACAACTTACGATAAGGCAGTTAGTCACGCATTTGGAGCAAGCGATTATCCATAGCCTAGCTAGTTATGACATAATAGCGACCGCTAAACCTGAAGCGCCTGGCGTTTATGTCAATAGTAAAAAAATTGGCTCCATTGGTCTTCGGATAAAAAACCATTGCTGCTATCACGGCATTAGTCTGAATAACCAGATGGATTTACGACCTTTTTCGCATATTAATCCGTGTGGTTATTCTGGATTAGAAATGACGCAATTGGCTGATTTAGGGGTGATAATTCCCCTTCACGCGCTGGCTGCTGCTGTTGTTAGCGCAATTACAACCGCATTATATCCATGACTTATCAAGCACCCTCACGTTCTACCCCCGAATCTCATCAACGCAGCACTGAAAAACTGGCGCGTATTCCTATTAAAGTCGAGCCTGCGGAAGTAGTGCTGCGTAAGCCAGACTGGATACGCATCAAGTTATCTGCCAGCGAGGAGATTACGCGCATTAAGCAGTTACTGCGTGAACATCAATTACATACGGTTTGTGAAGAAGCGGCTTGCCCTAATTTAGCGGAATGTTTTCAGCATGGGACAGCGACGTTTATGATTATGGGGGACTTGTGTACGCGCCGCTGCCCGTTTTGTGATGTAGCGCACGGTAAGCCATTGCCTTTGGATGTGAATGAGCCGGAACAATTGGCAAAAGCCATACAAGCAATGGCATTAAGTTATGTGGTGATTACTTCGGTTGATCGCGATGATTTACGTGATGGTGGCGCGGGGCATTTTGCTGACTGTATCGAACACATCCGCCTGTATACGCCATCTACTCAAATTGAAATTTTAGTGCCTGATTTTAGGGGGCGCTTGGATAAGGCATTGGCGCAGCTGAGCAGAGCGCCGTGTGATATCTTTAATCATAATTTAGAAACGGTGCCGCGTTTGTATAAACAAGCCCGTCCGGGTTCCGATTATTGGGGATCATTGGAATTATTAAAACGCCATCATCAGGCTTTACCGCATATTCCCACTAAATCCGGATTGATGTTGGGTATCGGTGAAGAACCCGAAGAAGTCCATCAAGTCATGAGCGATTTGTTGGCACAGGGCTGTTCTATGCTGACCTTAGGGCAATACTTGCAACCCAGTAAAGCGCATTTACCCGTTAAAAATTATCTTAGCCCCCAGCAATTTGTCGATTACGGCGAGATGGCAAAGTCCTTAGGGTTTAAACAAGTCGCCAGTGCGCCTTTGGTGAGATCGTCTTATCATGCCGATATGCAGGCGAGTCAGTTAGCAGATTTAAGCTGAATATAGTCGGCTACACTTTATCAGCGACTCATCTGCCAGAAATGTCCACTTGCTTAATTTTTTATAAAATGCACTCTATATTGAACTACTTGCCCGTTTAACGGTATTAGTAGACTCAACTGGCAAAGAGTTTGCTAACTTGTTAAATACAATTGAACCCCCATTATGCTTTAACTTTGTACCCTCGGTGTGGTTGAATCGCCTAGTGTTGGTCATTTTTGCGTTGGCTTTGTTTGCCTGTCTGGCTAATTCATTACCCCTACTGGTAAAAGTGAGCTTAGCCGTACTGACGGTTGGGTATTTTGTTAGTTTACGGCAACGTTTAAAAAAAAGGCAGTTCACCTTCAGGTATACTGATACAAAGTCTTGGGCGTTTTCCGAGACAGAAGAGTTTGTGAGTATTGAAATATTACCGTCTAGCGTTGTGACAAACTATGCTGTTTTCTTGCATTTTAAAACCTTAGGCGAGGCCGCCTCAACGCAATCGGCTGTCTTATTGGTAGCAGACAGCTTAACAGATGAGGCCTATCGAACATTTATCGTTAAATTGCTAACAACGGCAGTAAAACACAGGCAGGCATTACAATCTATTGCTAAAATTAATCCCATCATAACGCGCAACTCAGTTAAGCGTTAGTTATGGGTCTGTTTTGTTTAATCATCGCAGTCATTTAAAAGATCGCTATAAAAATAAGGAGAAATCGGATGTCAAAAGGTCAAAATTTGCAGGATAATTTTTTAAACACGCTCAGAAAAGAGCACACTCCCGTATCGATTTTCCTAGTCAATGGTATTAAGCTACAAGGCAAAGTCGATTCGTTCGATCAGTATGTCATCATGCTGAAAAATACAGTCAGTCAAATGGTCTACAAACACGCTATTTCCACCATCGTGCCCAGCAAGTCGGTAAAAATGTCCCGCGACGAGGATGATGCCGTTGACGAATAAACCTGTGTTGAGACAAATTAAGCGTTTTTATGCCGTCATTGAGGTAACGTGTGTTTGATCGTCCTGATTCAGGTGAAAGAGCCGTCTTGGTTCATCTCACATTTTATGGCGGACAAGAAGACCTGCAAGAGCTTAAAGAGCTGGCAAAATCGGCGGGCACAGAACCGGTCTTTGTCGTTACGGGTAGCCGCCAACGACCTGATCCCAAATATTTTGTGGGTAAAGGAAAGCTGGAAGAGCTTAAAGGTGTTGTTGACAGCCATTCAGCCGATGTTGTCTTATTCAATCATCCGTTATCACCCAGCCAAGAAAGAAATCTCGAAGGCTTTTTAGGGGTGCGGGTGGTGGATAGAAATGGCTTGATTCTCGATATTTTTGCTCAGCGGGCACAATCATTTGAAGGTAAATTGCAGGTTGAGCTGGCGCAATTAAAGCATCTGTCCACTCGCCTCGTGCGAGGCTGGACGCATTTAGAGCGACAAAAAGGCGGTATTGGTTTACGTGGGCCTGGGGAGACACAATTGGAAACCGATCGCCGTTTGCTGGGTTTGCGTATTAAGCAGATTCAACAGCGTTTGGATAAAGTGGAAAAACAACGCCATCAAGGTCGCAACAAGCGAAAAAAAGCCGAAGTACCAACCGTTGCTTTGGTGGGCTATACCAATGCAGGTAAATCGACTTTGTTCAACAGTCTGACCGGTGCGGATATTTATGCTGCTGATCAATTGTTTGCAACCTTAGACCCAACCTTGCGTAACGTGGTTTTGGCCAATAACCGCTCGATTGTTTTGGCCGATACCGTGGGCTTTATTCGTCACTTACCACATGAATTGGTTGCCGCTTTTAAATCGACACTGCAAGAAGCCAGCGAAGCCGATTTATTAGTTCACGTTATTGATGTGCAAACCGAAGATCGGGAAGAAATTATGGCGCAAGTCAATCAGGTTCTTGCTGATATTAAAGCGGACAAAATTCCACAGCTGGAAGTCTTTAATAAAATAGATTTACTACCCGCCGTAGAGCCGCATATTGATCGTGATGAAACGGGCAAGCCCATTAGGGTGTGGCTTTCGGCAGCAACCGGTCTTGGACTGGGATTATTAAATCAGGCTTTGACCGAGTTGTTTTCATCCTCGTTGATTACGCGGCGTTGCTTCTTAACGCCTCAGCAAGGCGACATTCGGGCAAAATTATTTATTTGCGCAAAAATTATTGACGAGCATATTGATGAGCAAGGCGCGAGTGAACTATTTGTTGAGATGGATCCCAAGTATCTGGGTTTATTGAAGCAGGTTCATACGGAAGAAGTCTACAAATAATCGCAAGCCCTTGCTTTAACCCCCATGTTTTACGTGTAGCATCCCGTCTTATGACCGTCGTTTTATCCAAAAAAACACGACGGTATTTTAAGATTCGATAGGTTTTTACTGCATGTCATCCTGTTAAACAATGATAATTCCATTATTTACGATAGAATACAGCACACATCGCAATGCAAGGTTAAAACCAGCCCTGCTCAGGGCCGTATTTTGCGTATTCTAAGCAATTAATAATCCACTACGGAGTAGTTTATGTCCTGGAACGAGCCTGGCGGCGATAAAAAAGACCCTTGGAGTGGTCGTGGCGATCAAAATGGACCTCCTGATCTTGATGAGGCCATACGTGCATTACAAGATCGGTTGGGAAAAATTTTTGGTGGGGGTGATGGGGATGATCCGTCTTCTCAACCATCCTCTGGGTCTGGCAGACCACTCAAAAATATTGGCTTAGTTGTCGCGGCGGCGGTGGCTGGGTTGTGGAGTATCAGTGGTTTTTATATTGTCGATGAAGGGAATCACGGTGTTGAGACCCGTTTTGGCAAATACACCATGATCACTCAATCTGGTTTGCATTGGCATATTCCCGCACCGATTGAGCAAGTCGCTATTGTTAATGTCAAGCAACAACGCTTTATAGAGGTTGGCTATCGTAGTGGGGGGGATCAAGGTACGGGTATTGGTTCAGTGCCCAAAGAAGCCTTAATGCTCACTAAAGATGAAAACTATGTTGATGTCCGACTGGCGGTGCAGTATCAAGTCAAAGATGCCAAGCAATTTATCTTTAATGTCGCCAATCCTGCCGGTACCTTAAAACAAGTCACCGAAAGCGCACAGCGTGGAGTAATTGGTGGCAGTACGATGGATTTTGTCTTGACGGAAGGTCGTAGCGAAATTGTTACGCAGATCAAAAAAGAAATCCAAGAAGTGATGGATAGTTATCAATCGGGCATTCAAGTGACCAGTGTCAACTTACAAGACGCACAACCACCTGAGCAAGTGCAAAATGCGTTTGCTGATGCCATTAAGGCACGCGAAGATGAACAACGCTTGATTAATGAAGCAGAAGCCTATTCCAACGATGTCGTGCCAAAAGCACGCGGCGCGGCGGCGCGTAAAGTTCAAGAAGCCGAAGGTTATAAAGAACAGGTTATCGCGCAAGCCGAAGGTGAAACCAGTCGTTTCTCAAAATTATATTCGGAATATACCAAAGCCCCTGAAATAACGCGTAAACGCCTCTATCTGGAATCGATGGAAGCCGTTTTATCGGAAACAGGCAAGGTGATGATTGATGTTAAATCCGGTAATAATTTGCTGTATTTGCCGTTAGAGAAAATGATGGAGAATAAGCCAGCAACTCCAACAACAAATCCAGTGCAAGCGGCTATTGAATCGTCACCCGTGCATCAGCAATCCGCTGTGACACCGACGATAACTGATGAACATTTGGCCGAACGGTCTTCAAATCGTGGTCGTGATACAAGGGGACGCTAATGGAACAAAATAAAATAGCAGTAGGATTGGCTGGCGCACTGCTGGTCATTGGCATGATGAGTATCTTTACCGTCAATGAGACTGAGAAAGCCATCAAATTCCGCTTGGGTGAAATCGTCAGAAGTGATTATGAGCCAGGGCTGCATTTTAGAATACCGCTGATTAATAATGTCAAATTGTTCGATGCGCGTATTCAAACGATGGATTCAAGACCGGAACGTTTTTTAACCGCCGAAAAGAAAAACGTTATAGTTGACTCATTTGTTAAATGGCGCATTGGTGATGTCACCAAATTTTATACCGTGGTTGCTGGAGATATTGATCAAGCCAACTTACGCTTAGATCAAATTATCAAAGATGCTTTCCGTAGCGAATTTAGCAAACGAAATATTCGCCAATTGGTATCGAGTGATCGCAGTGCGATTCGTGAGCTCTTAATCAAAAATTCAAAACAAGTATCCGCCGATTTGGGGATGGACATTATTGATGTGCAAGTGATGCGGATCGATTTACCCGATGAAGTCAGTGCCTCCGTCTTTAGTCGTATGGAAGCTGAACGTGAGCGTGTGGCGCGTGAATTCCGCTCGCAGGGTGCAGAAGCCGCTGAACGAATCCGTGCCGATGCAGACCGTCAACGTGTAGTGACACTTGCTAATGCGTATCGGGAAGCAGAAACACTACGTGGACAAGGCGATGCTAGATCGGCTGAAATTTACGCCCAAGCTTACGGTCAAGACCCAGAGTTCTTTGCTTTTTACCGTAGTTTGAGTGCGTACAAAAAAACCTTTGCCAATAATGGTATGCTTGTGCTTGACCCTGATTCGGAATTCTTTGATTATTTTAAGAAACGAAAATAATCTAGCCTTCGCGAGCTGTTTTCTCGTTGATACACCAACCTGTGAAACAGCTGACTTTTTAAAAACACCAAAACGCTCCTCACGGAGCGTTTTGTTTGAGTGGACAAAGATAAGATGCAACACGCCATACAAGCTAAAAACGCTTGGCTTTTACCGGACGGCATTGAAGAAATGTTGCCCGCAGAAGCTCAATGCTTAGAAAATTTACGCAATAGACTTTTAACCCTGTTCAGCTGTTGGGGTTACGAATTAGTCATCCCACCATTTATTGATTTTCTCGACTCGCTCTTGACCGGCGCAGGACATGACCTTGACTTGCAAACATTTAAACTAACCGATCAAATCAGCGGAGAATTGCTGGGCATTCGTGCGGACATGACCCCACAAGTGGCACGAATTGATGCACATAATTTAAAACACGATTGGCCCACTCGGTTATGCTATGCCGGCACGGTATTACACACGAGCGGCGATCCCTTGGAAAAATCACGCAGTCCGTTGCAAATAGGCGCAGAACTCTACGGACATACGGGCTTGGAAAGTGATTTTGAGGTTATTTGCCTGATGCTGGAGATGTTGGCTCTAACAGGGTTGACGCATATCCACTTGGATTTAGGGCATGTTGGGATTTATCGTGCCTTAGCAGAACAAGCGGGATTATCCGAAGTGCAAGAAGGCGAGCTGTTTGCTATCTTACAGCGTAAAGCGCGACCCGAGTTGAAAGAGCTGCTAGCAGAACTAACTATTGATACTGAGCTTAAAGCCCTATTGCTTAAATTGCCCGAACTCAATGGCGATCAATCGGCACTCGCGACAACCGTGGCACTGTTTGCCAAAGCGGCTCCTGAAGTTAAGCAAGCGATAACGGAGTTACAAGCCATGATCGAAAAATTAGCGAGACGGTTTCCAGCATTGGCGATTAGCTTTGATTTAGCCGAATTACGTGGTTACCATTACCACACCGGTATTGTTTTTGCGGCGTTTGTCCCAGAGGTCGGTAAAGAAATCGCACGAGGTGGGCGTTACGATAATATTGGTGAGGTCTTTGGGCGAGCACGAGCCGCGACGGGATTTAGTGCAGATTTGAAAGTTTTGGCGGCATTAGCCAAACGCAATACCCCGACGCAAGCCCGCGAACTTATTTTCGCGCCGTGCTTAGAGGATACTGCGTTACATGAAAAAATCAGAGAATTACGTTCTCAACAGCAAGCCGTAGTACAGCAATTGCCAGGGCAAAGCGGTAGCGCAAAAGACATGGGCTGCACCGCAGTGCTGGAACACGATCATTTTAATTGGGTTGTAAAACCTTTAGCTTAAGACGGGAAACACTTATGGGAAAAAATGTCATTGTCATCGGCACTCAATGGGGTGACGAAGGAAAGGGGAAGCTGGTTGATTTACTCACTGAACAGGCGCAAGCCGTGGTACGTTTCCAAGGGGGGCACAATGCCGGTCATACGCTGGTCATTAAAGGCGAAAAAACCGTTTTGCATTTAATTCCGTCCGGTATCTTACGAGAAAACGTGCAGTGCATGATCGGCAACGGCGTAGTTTTATCGCCTAAAGCATTGTTGGAAGAAATCGAGATTTTAGAGCGAGCCGGAATTTCTGTTAGAAGCCGATTATTGATTAGTGAAGCCTGTACCTTAATTTTGCCCGTCCACAGTGCCATTGATCAAGCGCGTGAAAAAGCGCGTGGCAGTAAAGCAATTGGTACAACCGGACGTGGTATTGGGCCCGCCTATGAAGACAAAGCCGGACGTAGAGGCTTACGCGCAGGTGATTTTAAAAACCCGCAAAATTTTGCTGAAAAGCTAAAAGAATTGCTTGAATACCATAACTTCATGCTAACGCATTATTACCATGCCGATCCCATTGATTATCAGCAAACCCTAGAAGAAGCTTTGGCGTTTGGCGAGCAAATCAAACCAATGCTCTGTGATGTCAGTGAAGCCTTGTACCGTTATCAAGCGGAAGGCGCAAATCTGTTATTTGAAGGCGCACAAGGGGCATTATTGGATATTGATCACGGCACGTTCCCTTATGTCACCTCATCGAGCACAACAGCTGGCGGTGCGGCAACAGGCAGCGGCATTGGCTTGCTTGATTTTGATTATGTCTTAGGCATCACTAAAGCGTATTCAACGCGCGTAGGCAATGGCCCCTTCCCCAGTGAATTGCATGATGCTAACGGTGAGCATCTCAGTGTCAAGGGTTTTGAATACGGGGCAACCACGGGACGTAAACGCAGAACCGGCTGGTTTGATGCCGTGGCTATGCGTAAATCAGCCAAACTCAATAGTTTAAGTGGCATGTGCTTAACCAAACTGGATGTCCTGGATGGTCTGGAAACCATTGGCATTTGTACCGCGTATCGTCTTAACGGCGAATTGACAGAAACCGCACCATTAGGTGCAGATCAGTATGAGCAGTGTGAAGCGATTATTGAAGAGATGCCAGGCTGGGTTGGCACAACCGCCGGTGTTACCGATTATGACGCGCTGCCAGATAATGCCAAAGCGTATATCAAACGCTTAGAAGACTTAGTGGGAGTCAACGTCTCCATTCTGTCAACCGGACCAGATAGAGATGAAACAATTATATTAGAGCATCCCTTTGCTTGATTCTTTAATTTATATTTATTTCTAACGCCTATGGCGGATTAGCTATCGGCTAATCCGCTTTACAGTTTTTAGAGGCGTTGATGCATAAACAATCAGAAGGTTATTCTGCCCCTATCTCCTTTTTTATTAAGACGCAGTTGTCCCTACCCGGACGGAAACCGGCATGCCGAGATAGGTCATGACATTCATGGCAGCGATGCGGGCATGAACCTCGACAACCTGGGTTTCGAAAACACGGGAAGCCAACTTATCACCAAACAGTTGCTTCAATCGTTTTTTCATCAAGATCAGCATTAAGCGATTCATATATTTCCTTATTTTTAGTGCTATCGCCATTCGTAATAATCGCCTTTACTCGATTAGTTAGCGTATCCATAAGTGGTATATTTGCATCACAGCTAATTCCAGCTCCGAATAACCAGTTTTGTCTATTTGAACTTAAAAGTTGGTTGATATTTTCAATTAAGCTTTCAAAATCGTGCATATTTGTTGCGCCTAAAAATTACCATTTAAACTTCGAAAATTTATTTACGAGAAAAATATAGCTTAAACAAAACTCACACGTTCAAACTTCCGCACATAATCACCCAACTGAAAATTCTCCTTAACTTCATCATGCGGAACGAGTAAATACTTCCAAGCCTTGCCGCCGTTTTTCAAAAGATAATCGCTGGCATAGGCACACCATTTAACAGCAGCATCGGTTTTAGCTTGTACTTTTGGATCAGTCATTTCTGCTTGTGATTTGGTTTCCACCATCAATACACAATCTTCTATTTCTGCAACAAAGTCCGGGACATATTCAGGATGTTCTGCACCGTCTTTATAGTAAATCTTAAATTGACCTTTCGCTGGTTTAAACCATTTTTGGGCATCGCGTTCTAAAATTACGGCAAAACGGCGTTCTGTGTCTGAATCAAATTTCTGTACCGGATATAAACACTTGCTGAAACCACCAAACAACATCTGCTTGATTTTCCCTTTATCAGTCACAGTATCCCGATAGGAATGTACAGCTTGACCGGCGGCAATGGTATAAGCGCACAATTTAAGCGGCGTGAAGCCACTGCTGACTTCCACTTCATAAGTATCTGCTTGTTCCCAAAAATGTTCCGCCATTTGCGTGTGGATGGTTTGGGCGAGTAATTTGCGGTGATTGCTTAGGACATTACTCACTTCGTCTGTTGATAGATAGCCATTTAGGTGTTCAACGGCTTGCGTTGCCAAATCATAGATTAAATCGGCATGGTCATCATAAGAAATGTCGTCATAATCAATCAGTGCATGGACAATGTAATCTTCCGGTTTTGCTTCGCTTAAACCGACTTGAGCCGTCATGAAGGCTTGTTCGTTGGTCTGTAGGCTATGAATCACAATATCGCGCTCTGATGGTTGCAAATTCAAAGCACTCAGATTCAGCGTAAACGGCTTGTAGCCATAACTGACTTCACCTTTAGGCACGACAATTACGCGGGGAATATCTATAGTCTGGTTGACCATCAGAGCCGTGGTTTTCGCGACAATATCAGCGACATCAACCGGATTTTCGGTAGTAAACAACGACTGTTGCCCCATGATTAACTGTTCAGTGACCGCTTGAACAACCGATTTTTGCACGTCGGTATCTAATAAGGCTTTGCTGGTGGCAACCGTTTTTGGGCTATGTTGCAGCTTGTTCAATTCAGCGATGGCAATCTGTGCAACCGTTGTTTCGGCAACGCCGTTAAACACCGGCGGGTTGTTATCTAAAGCCGGATACACCATCCCGCCGGTTTTGCCGCTGATCAATCCATCCAGATTGGAACTAACTGTGACGCTTTCGGTTTTCTCAGTTTCAGAAGGGGCATCAAGAATCACCTGCTTTAAGCGCAAGGGGTTGTCGGGATTATTGGCTTCATCGACAATTTCTTGGAAACGGTCATGGGCAACGATATTTAATCGATCCACTGCCGTTACGCCAGTCCGTTTACCATAAGGCAAACGCAAACCACGACCAATAGATTGTTCAATCAGGGTTCTGGCATTGGCGGCGCGTAACGGGACAATGGTGTATAAATTGGTCACGTCCCAGCCTTCTTTCAGCATATTGACATGAATCACCACTTCGGTGGGTTCATCATGGCTTTCCACCGCCAACAAGCGGCTGATCATTTCTTCCTCGGCAGCACCGCTTCTGCTGCTATCCACCTGAATGATCTTGCCTTGATAACGGCCTTCAAAAAATGCGGATGATTCCATCAAAGCCAGTAATTGCGCCGCATGGGTGGTATCCCTGGCAATCACCAACATAAACGGTTTGACCACGGCTACATCGTTTTCGTGGGCATAAGTCAGCAATTCCACTTTGGTGGTTTCATGCAGACGAATACCGTCCATCAATTTAATACGTTCAACTTCTTCTTTGGTATGTTGCGACGCATCAAAATTACGCTGGGTGACAACGGCAGGTTCTTTAACAAAACCGTCATCCATCGCCCGCGCTAACGGATAATCCACGACGACATTTTTAAATGGCACCGGCCCTCTATTGCTTTCAGTAAACGGTGTTGCCGTCAATTCCAAACCCAGCAACGGCTTTAACTCGTTCAATGCCCGTACCCCGGCATCGGCGCGATAGCGGTGCGATTCATCCATCAGCAATACCAAGTCCGGCAATTCCGCCAAGTAGTTGAAATAACTGTCACCCAGATATTCTGATAAGCGTTTAATCCGTGGTGACTTGCCGCCGCGCACTTCGGAATTGATTTTGGAAATGTTGAAGATATTGATCGACACCGAAGTAAAGGCATCCAGCGCACGGCCTTTCACTTCGTAATCATCGCCGGTAATAATTTTCGGTGAATTGACCGCAAACTCGGCAATGCCCTTGAATACATATTTCGGCGTATTGGGCGTAAAGTCGGCAATCAGCTTGTTATAAATAGTCAGATTAGGAGCCAAGACAAAAAAATTGCTGATGCCGTGCGCCAGATGCAAATAACTGATGAACGCGCCCATCAAACGGGTTTTGCCGACACCGGTTGCCAGGGCAAAACACAAGGACGGAAATTCGCGTTCAAAATCCGACAACTTGGGAAATTCGCCTTTTAACGTTTCCAACAGCATCGGCACATCGCGTTTGGGATTGAGCATATCCGGCGTTGCCGCAATCGCAGTCGCCAACGCTTCTAACGATTCCCGTTGTGGTGCGCGTAACGAAAGCCGTCCGGCGACATGGTGTAACGCTTTCTGGTTCATGCGTGTTCCTGTTGTTTGAGTTCTTCGGCGGAAATTCGGTATGGCACACCATCCTTGATGGCCATAATCTCGGTATTGGTTTGAATTGCCGTTTGTTGGGCAAAGTTAGGCATTGTCGAAATCCAGCTTAATTTCATCGGCAGGGTAATTGAGCACCGAAACCTGATACTGCCCTAACAACTCCATAAACGTTCGTTTGGAAAGTTGAGCCATTTGCGCCGCTTGCCCAACAGAAAGGATGCCTTTTTCATACAGTCGGCTGGCAAGCAACAGGTGAATTTCCCGCGCGTCTATAGTGATGGTATCGGGGAGTTGTATTTGTAGGGTTTGCATGAGTTTTCCTCAATTAAAAGCGGCTGTAATCAGGATAAAAATTTTTAACATGATATTTAGAAGAATGCCGATTAAAGTGGGGAGTGCAAAATTTCAGCTTTTTTCCGATTGGCCTGAAACTGAAAATCCAGCAAATCCACAGGACGCAGCCGCTTGGTTAAATGCAACACTTCCAAGCCGATAATTTCACCCGCAGCGTCATAATCGACAATAACGCCGGGGGCCACTTCCTCGGATTCAACCACGTTATCATTCACTAACTGCAAATGTAATGCGTCGGCAACTTCGTCAATACTTAATTTCATATCAGACCTCTCAAACTGCGATCAAAAAATACGGTGATAATACGGGGCGGTTTGACGTTTTCATTTAATACAACGCGCAACACCCGACCATCAAACTCATCGACTCTA
>CAJAVP010000078.1 GCA_903945375.1 uncultured Methylococcaceae bacterium
ACAACTTACTTGTGCTTTGATAGCTGGGAGCATCTGCTCGATTTTATGTTGGAGGGCTGGTCTCATAATCCGAAAAACTCAATTGTCCGACCCCGAAAGCCGGAAATAGGATAGCTTGGGGTCATAATGAGAATTGCTGATCGCCAGTCTGGATTTGCTAATCATTGATGATTGGGGATTAGAACCTTTAAATACAGCCACCCGAAATGACTTACTGGAAATAACGGATGATCGCTCTCAACAATCCGCAAACATCCTTCTTTCACTCCGAGTATTTTCGATTGTACTTATGAGTTGAATCCACGATTTATTTTATAGAACAATGCGCCACCAATCAAAATCATCGGCGTAGACAATATTTGACCCATAGTAACCCAGCTCAGTAGTACATAGCCTAAGTGCGCATCGGGCATTCTGTAAAATTCGACAAAAAATCTAAATACCCCATAAAGTAAAATGGCGAGCGTAGTTGTTGCCATTGCTGGTCTTGATTTTTTAGTGTAAATCCAAAGAATAATGTACAAAATAAAGCCTTCTAATACGGCCTCGTATAATTGAGAGGGATGTCTAGGTAAATCGCCACCGTTGGGAAAAATCATTGCCCAGGGCACATCGGTTGGTCGCCCCCATAACTCTGAATTTATAAAATTACCTATTCGACCCGCACCTAATCCAATAGGGGCAAGTGGCGCAATAACATCGGTAAGTTGCCAAACAGAGCAATTAATTTTTTTACCAAAAAACCACATGGCGATAAAAACACCCAACATGCCACCATGAAAAGACATGCCACCCTGCCAGATTTTGAATAGAATTATGGGGTTGTTCAGAAATTCATTAAAATTATAGAAAAAAATATAGCCAACTCGCCCCCCCAAAATGACACCTAATGCACCATAGGTCACCAAGTCTTCAATGGCCTCCGGCTTAATAATTGACCAAGGCTGTTTAGCCCGTTGTTGTCCTAAAAAGTAAACAGCAACAAAACCAATTAAATACATAAGGCCGTACCAATGGACCTTAATTGATCCTAAGTTAAGTGCAACGGGGTCTATATGTGGATAAGTAAGCATAGTTATACATCCAAATTCGTAACATCTAAGGCATTTTTGACAATAAAGTCTCGACGTGGCTCGACAACATCGCCCATTAATGTTGTAAATATCTCGTCAGCTGCAATCGCATCTTCAATTCTAACCTGTAACAAACGACGATTATTGGCATCTAATGTAGTTTCCCAAAGTTGCTCGGGATTCATCTCCCCTAAACCTTTATAGCGCTGGATATGTTGACCTTTTTTAACCTCTTTCATCATCCATTCAAATGCTTCTTTAAAGGTTTTTGTCTGTTGGGTCTTTTCGCCCATTTGGACATATGAATCATTGCCGAATAAGCCCATAGTTTCTTGTGCATATTGAGCAATTTGCTTGTAATCCTTGCTATTGAAAAAGCTTGCTTGCAAGACAAATGACTTGGTAATGCCATGCAAACGTTTATTGATGACCGCACTGAATTCATTTTCTTTTTTATAATCCAGCGCTATTGAATAAATCGCTCCCGTAACATTTTCATTCAATTGCTTTTGAATTTTTTCAAACCAGCCCTGTAGGTTTTCTTGATTATTTTTATAGTTATCATCTACAACTTCCATATACGCTAAATGCTCGAGAAAAGCACTGTCATAACGTCTGAATAGTCGCTCTGTTATACTAGCAATGTTTGTATATTCTTTCGCTAATTTTTCCAATCCTTGACCTTGAATAGGTGGCGCATTTTCAAACGTAAACAACTGTGCTTTATCGAGTGCCAGTTGTATCAGGTATTCATTTAATTCAGTGTCATCTTTGACGTAATTCTCCTGCTTGCCTTTTTTGACTTTATATAAGGGTGGCTGCGCTATGTAGATATACCCTTTTTCTATAATTTCAGGTAACTGGCGGTAGAAAAAAGTTAGCAATAATGTTCGAATGTGCGAGCCATCGACATCCGCGTCAGTCATAATAATAATACGGTGATAGCGTAACTTGGCTAAATTGTATTCATCTTTGCCAATGCCACAACCTAGCGCAGTAATCAATGTTCCAACTTCTTCAGACGAAATCATTTTATCAAAACGCGCTTTCTCTACATTCAAGATCTTACCTTTTAAAGGCAAAATAGCTTGGGTTCTCCGATCGCGACCTTGTTTAGCAGAACCTCCCGCTGAGTCCCCTTCCACCAAAAACAGTTCTGACAATGCAGGGTCTTTTTCTTGGCAATCGGCTAGTTTGCCGGGCAATCCAGCGATATCTAATGTTGTTTTACGTCGTGTCATTTCACGCGCTTTACGTGCAGCCTCGCGTGCACGAGCAGCATCGATTATCTTACCAACAATTGCTTTTGCAATTTGTGGCTTTTCTAATAGAAACTCTTGTAGTTTCTCGCTCATAGTGGACTCCACGAGCGGCTTTACTTCCGAGGACACCAACTTATCCTTGGTTTGTGAAGAAAACTTAGGATCAGGGACTTTAACAGACAATACCGCTGTTAAGCCTTCTCTAGCATCATCTCCAGTTGTGGCAACTTTTTCTTTTTTTGCTAAGCCATTCGTTTCTATATATTGATTGATGGTGCGTGTTAATGCACCTCTAAAGCCGGCCAAATGACTTCCGCCATCCCGCTGTGGAATATTATTTGTGTAGCAAAACACATTTTCTTGATAAGAGTCATTCCATTGCATAGCTACTTCTACGATGACACCTTCTTTCTCCGCGTTGAAATAAAATACTTCAGGGAATAATGGAATTTTGTTTTTATTCAAATGAACAACAAAAGCACTAATCCCTCCTTCAAATTCAAAAACATCTTCTTTATCAGTACGTTCATCGTACAAGCTAATTCTTACACCTGAATTTAAAAACGATAGTTCTCTCAAACGTTTTGCCAAAATATCATAATGGAATTCAACATCCGTGAATGTTTTTGAGCTGGGTTTAAAGTTTATTGAAGTCCCTGATTTATTTGTTATACCTACTTGCACTAAGGGAGCGAGCGGCTCTCCCATTTGATAGATTTGCTTGTAAACTAAGCCATTTTTATGGATTTCGAGATTCAATTCTTCTGACAAGGCATTGACCACCGAAATGCCGACACCATGTAATCCACCAGATACTTTATAGGCGTTATCATCGAACTTTCCGCCTGCGTGTAGTACCGTCATAATGACTTCAGCTGCTGATCTCCCCTCTTCTTCGTGTATATCTACAGGAATACCTCTGCCATCGTCTGCCACAGTGACAGAACCATTGCTATGAATAATGACTTTTACCTCTTTACAATAGCCAGCTAAAGCTTCATCAATTGAATTATCAACAACCTCAAACACCATATGATGCAAACCCGTTCCATCATCAGTGTCTCCTATATACATCCCAGGACGCTTTCTAACCGCATCCAGTCCCTTTAAGACTTGAATATTTGTACTATCGTATTGATTGTTTTTGTTATTCATTTATTTTACCGATTTTCCTATTTATACTTAATGTTCCACGTGGAACAGCTTTGTTAAAAACCCAAGCAAGGTTTGATGTGCCCGTGTTCCATGTGGAACACTTTAAAAGTCGATATTTTGTTTAAATCACCAAAATCACTAAACTCGTTAGTTGTTATAAATGTCTGACAGGACAATGAAGAAAGAAAGCCGAGTAAACTTTTACGAAATTCATTATCCAATTCAGCAGCAAAATCATCTATTAAAATACATGCGGGATTCGTGTCCCCTTTAGTTAAAAGCTGAATTTGAGCGAGCTTGAGACTTAAAATAATTAATTTTAACTGACCTCTCGACACAAAATCTCTCGCTAAACGATTATCTAGTTTTAATAAGAAATCGCAACGATGTGGACCGCTATGCGTAAAACCATAGCGCAGGTCTTTTTCTATGTCTCGCCGCAATACGTCCTCAAAATTAAGTGCGACATCCCAACCGTCAACAAACTCAATATCAATAAGATTAATTGGGAGAAAATGTTTAATAATTTCAAAGAAAATCGGTCTAAATTTTTGCAAATAATTTGATCGAGATTTGTTGACTATTGTACCGTAATAAACAACTTCTTTATCCCAAATATGAAGTAGATGGGATTGCTTAGCTTTTAATAAAGCATTGCGATGGGAAATAGCTCGCTTATAGGTTCGCCAAGCAGTAAGAAATGATTTGTCATCATTAAAAACCCCCCAGTCTAAAAACTCTCGTCGTAGTTGAGCGCCGCCATCAAGTAACTCATAGCTTTTAGGATGAATTAGTTGTGTGGGTAAGATATAGGCCAAATCTGACTTTTGCTGATTAGCCTGCTGATTGATACGGATGTCTGCATCTTTTCCATCCAATTGAATGCCAACTTGTAAATTACAGCCATCTGACTGCAATACTTGGGCAGAGACAATCAGATGACTCGCGCCGAAATGAATCACCGACTTGATTGAGGTAGAGCGAAACGATTTAGCTCTACCTAAAATGAAGATGGCTTCAAGCAGTGAACTTTTACCGCTGGCGTTATTGCCAATAATAAAGTTGATGCCTGGAGAAGGGCGGATAGACTCTTTTAAAATATTTCTGACATGGTGGATGTCTAGCTTTAATAAGCTCATGGCGAATTTTTAAAGTCGCATCGGCATCACAATAAATTTATAACCGCAATCAGTGGGTTCATCAATGAAGCAACTACTCAGGTTTTGCGCAAAGCTTATTAATGCGATATCCGCATCAATGTTTGAAATAGCATCTAAGAAATACTGAACATTGAACGCGATTGAAAATCCCTCTTCACTAAACTCAATCGGCAACTCTTCTTCGGCTTCATCATGATCAGGATTATGAGCACTCATTCTGAGGGTATCAGCGCTGATATCAAAGCTAATGCCTTTAAATTTCTCATTCGATAAAATAGCAACGCGCGTTAACGCATCTTTTAAAATTTGTTTCTGTATCTGAATGGGGTCGAAAAAGTTTTGTTGGAATACTTTACTGAAATCGGGATATTTAGCATCAACTAATTTTGCAGAAAAAATTAAATTATTAATAAACACCCTAAGGTTATACGCCGAAAATTCAATTTTCAACGAAACATCAGAGTTTTCTAGTAGACGTACCAGTTCTAATACGCCTTTTCGTGGGATGATTATTCGCGCCTCAAAACCAGTTGATTCATCTAATTGATCTTCATAAATTGATAACCGATGACCATCTGATGCGACTAACTTTAGTTTACTATTGGACACATTGACAAGTAATCCGTTTAGATAATAACGGACATCTTGATTTGCCATGCAAAAAATAGTTTTGTCTAGGCCCTTCTTGAGTTTGCCTGAGTTAATTGAAAACTCATTTTCAAAAGGCATCTCAGCGAATTCGGGGTAATTTTCAGCCGGTAGACACGATAATAAAAAACGACTCCGATTGGATAGTATTTTGACTTTATCACCTTGAAGCTCAAACTTTATTTTTGCAGCCGTGGGCGATAATCGACAGATATCAAAAAACTTTCTTGCCGGGATAGTAATAGAGCCTGATGAGCTAGATACCACTTTAATTTTTGCGACAAGTTGTATTTCAAGATCTGTTCCCGTAAGAGTTAAATCCTCCCCATCAAGAACGAGTAAAACATTAGCAAGAATTGGCATCGTTTGCCGTTTTTCAATCACACTAACAATTTGCTGCAAATGGATTAAAATTTCTTCTCTAGTTGTTGTAAATATCATAGTGTTATCGTTAAGAAAATAAATTTGATGAAAGCTACGTTTGATTTAAAAATCAGACGGGTTGAGTTTTTGTAATTACTTAGGATGTTACCAAATTGCATTAAGAGAACGCCAGCTTTCTGATGCGAATTAAACGATAACACGTTTTTGGCAGTAAGTCCCATGATGTAAAATATAATTTAATCAAAGCATTAGAGGTAAAAAACATAATCCCCTTGTTGCATTCTACGTAACCGTTTACCCCCAGATAAACTCTCAAATAGCTCAAAAATCGGGTAGTTCCTACAAATCAATGCAGTTTGATTTTTATCAAGGTGTTACCGACCAATACTTCGGACAGTTTTAAGCAGCTATAGCTCCGAAGTTACAAAGCGCCTCGTAAAGCGGAGATGATTTAATCAAACTCAAGTCCAATGCAAAGCTTGAAGAAATGCGTTCAATCATTAACCTATTGAAAAACCTATGCTTCCAACTAGAAACAGAAATAGGTTTTCGCTG
>CAJAVP010000079.1 GCA_903945375.1 uncultured Methylococcaceae bacterium
GTACGTACAAACTCTTCATCCAGCCACACCGTCACGTCGCCTCGCTGCACCAGTGCGCGATCATATTCAGGCCAGTTAGTCACTTTCCATTTACTTTTTGGCCGGCTTTCTTCGTTAGGAATGGCGTTTGATTCGGACTGGCTGGTCATGATAATTCTCCTGTACGGTTGCTTTTGGGCGATAGTTTATAGCATTTGAGAGTTTATGCACCAACGCCATTGCCGCTTGTAATTTAATCAAATCAGAAAATACTTCTGCATTGATTTGTAAGCTAATTAGCAACTCACTGGGCATTGAATTTTTAAAGTATTTTGTATAATATTTTTTCCCGTTCATTCAAATATCGCGATTAATTACAACTCAATTAATTCTGTCTTTATAATCTTTTTTAACGCTTTCAGCATTTTAAAAATAACAAAAATTTCTTCATCATCCGCATTGTAATTTTTACTGATGCAATAGTCATTGTTATTCAAAACCACAAAATTCCACGCTAAACCAACCACAAACAAACCATAAATCGGTGTGTGGTTATGATTTATTTCCCGCGCCACCAACATGGCTGCTAATACTTGTGCATCGGGTGTGCCTTGATTTTCAACACTGCGTTTGTATTCATTAAAACAAAAATAAGGCGTATGCGGATTACGCACACCTGTTGCAATCACACCATCGACAATCCCTGATAGCTCATAATCGCCCACCACTCCTGACAAAGGACGCTCTAAAAAATAACCGATTTCTTCATCATCAATATCTGCCGCCATAATGACTGGACTGATAAATTTATTTTCTAACTCCACTTCATTCCAAGCCCTGCCGCCTCGAATTAAGGATTTTTGTAACTGCTGTAAAGTCCGCTTTTCAAATTCATCCACTGTTTCATTATTATTTTGCCATTGCGCTAATAATTCACTTTGCCAAACCTGCTTTAAATTAAACGCATTATCTAATTTATCCAAATCCCAGTCTTTAAAGGTCGTGTTCTTCATTTTGTTATCCTTTGATAATTAAACAAGTTGTTCAATTTTATCCAGCAATTGATTTTTTATCTTTAACTGCATTCACCGCTGGTAACCAGTGATTTTTACGCTCGTTGGTCGCGTTCCCAAGCGGAGCTTAGGAACGCGACCAACGTAGCCTTTATCATCAATAACATCTGGATAGGCGCCCCTTGTTTTCCACTCGGCGCTGGACGCCATTGAGTACGTACAAACTCTTCATCCAGGCCACACCGTCACGTCGCCTCGCTGCACCAGTGCGCGATCATATTCAGGCTAGTTAGTCACTTTCCATTTACTTTTTGGCCGGCTTTCTTCGTTAGGAATGGCGTTTGATCGGACTGGCTGGTCATGATAATTCTCCGGTACGGTTGCTTTTGGGCGATAGTTTTAGCATTTGAGAGTTTATGCACCAACGCCCTTGACAATTAAAAAACAATCCCAGTTTCTAAAATAGACTTACCTAACATTTCAATAACAGGAATTGAAACGCTATTACCTAATAATTTTATCCATCGGCTTCTATTTTCAGGTAGTACAAAATCTTTAGGGAAACCTTGTATTAAACACGCCTCATTTTTAGTAATTTTTCTATAATTATTTTTATTGTAAATTTCTGTAATAAAGAGTTTTTTATACTCATCTTCATTCTCAGCAAAAATTTCTTTTAAAGTAATGTAATCGTTAGAGTCACTCGCTACCAAAGTAGGAAAAATATTAGATGTTGGCAAAAATATTCTATTAACACCAAATAAGCCAGTGCTTATTTTAGTATTTTTAAAGTCATATCTAATCTCTGTGCAAGTAATAATTTTTTTTTCTACTAACGAATTTATAGTTTTTGAAACTGATATTTTTTTAGCTTTTAATATCCGACTTGCTTTCAAATCATCAATAATCAAATTATTTCCGTTACTGCACTCTAGTAAAATTTTTTCTTCTTCTGATAGATTTTTATTGCTACCCTTGTTTATCCTAAAAAGATATTCCTCCGCTTTTAAAATACCAATTTTAACCAGTTCATCTAGTTTATCTTGTGTAATATTTTTATCAAAACTTTTAAAATGATTTAATGACAAAGGGTTGCCATCTAGTTTTCCAAATGCACTTTTTCTTCTATTCTTCAATAAAAAATAACAAATTTCTTTCTGGTACTCTGTAGTATTTAAAATATCCCAAGAATGGATGGTGGAATGCCCATTTCTTAAATCATTAAACAAGAAATAATCATTAAATCCATTGTTATTATTAGATAAACTCATATTTCTTTTAGGTGATGAGCCTCCAAATAAATCTAACTGGATAGTTTTTTCATTTTCAATGGGTTTTGCATTAAAACCAGACAGAATGTCTCCTAAACGTAATTTTTTGTCTAAAGGGGCTGGAATGTTAAACTTCAATGAATATTCTTTATCTCGAAATCCAACAATATAAATTCTTACTCTATTTTGTGGCACTCCGTAGTCAAATGAATTTAAGACATAATAATTTGCAAAATAACCTGCATCTTTAATTCGTTTTAAAATATACTGGAGAGCATCTTGATTTCTAGGATCTGCCAACCCTTTTACATTTTCAAAAATAAATGCTTTAGGTTTCGCTTGATTAAGCAAATAAATTGTATCGTTCCATAATTGTCCTCTATCATCATCAAAGCCAAAGTTCTTGCCAGCAATAGACCAACTTTGACAAGGTACCCCGGCGGTTAGTATATCGTGAGCTGGCAGTTCTTTTATTTTTGTAATATCACCTAAGTTTTTTTCAATTCCTTCGTCAAAATTCGTATAATAAGTATTTAGTGCATCGTTATTTACTTCACTAAAATTTATGCAGTATCCGCCGAGACTTTTGAGTGCAATTCTAAATCCTCCAATACCTGAAAAAAGGTCTATAAAAGTAAATTTGTTATCGGTTTTCATTATTTATTTCAGCAAGCTCTCATCAAAATGTATAGGCGGTTCTATTTCTAAAAATTCTCGATAAATACGTTCTCTGTATTCTTTTCCAATAAGGTTTACTTCCTTGATAAAGTTGTTATATGTTCCAGTTCCCCCTATTAAGTCCCAAAACTCATCCCCTATTAATACAGAGCTATCTTTTTGCATATCAAACCATCTCATAGGGAACGTCCATTTATAATCTTCTTTTTTACCATAGGGGTTATACGGTAAAGCGTAGAAAGCATAATCTATTTGTTTAGGATTCATTGCTAAAAGCTTAAACATCTTTTCCTTACTTACTTTTGTTTGGTCGCTATTAGGCAAAGGGGCTTTTAACTCAAAAGCATATTTTTTATTTGTTTCTCTGCTATCAATAAAAATATCGCAAGTAACATTGACTGGAATCGGTAAACCACCACCTTGTTTAATGTATTTCAATTCTGTTTCCCAATCCGGTTTTATTTTTTTGTATTATGTTCCAAGGTATTCAACACTTCTTGAATTCTTCTTAAGCTTTCGTCTCCAACGATTCCATGTACACTATGTCCTTTTGAGCAATAACCATGTGCTTCTGTTGCTACGACCATAGCTAATTTCTCCCAAACACTACCAAAAGGGGTTACAAATCTTCTTTCAAAATGTGCTCCCTTAAATATTTCATCTGGAACTAGCGCCGCATAAAGAGGTTTTGCAGCATGATGATTTTCTTTAATAAAAGGGTCTTCTATCAATACCCTATCCATAACTTTATTCATCATGTTTGATACAACATCTTTAATAGCCAAAGCAACGCGATCTTGTGTATTCATGATTTTCTCTAATATTTTTGTAATTTTTTATCGCAATCAGACTTTTAAATAGTCATTCCAAAGCTGGGTAGGATGACCGCGTACCCCGCATAAAATCATAGCCCACGTAGGGTGGATAAGCGTTAGCGTCATCTTATAAGGTGCATGACGCTAACGCTTATCCACCACTCTGCTAAATAAATGAGCTAGTGAATCCTGCCGGAATAACGACTTAATCGCAATAATTTTAGAGGGAGGCTGAATGTTTGTATTGCAATTGGCTTTTTTTACTTTCAATGGCGTGATCAACGATAGGCGCAGGATAATCATTGCCTTGATGCATTTTGTGCCACTCATGAATAATTTTAACCGGATAGCGTTTGAGTTCAGGCACCCACTGATAGAGGTAAACACCATCTGTATCAAACTTCTGCTGTTGTAACCACGGATTAAAAATTCTGAAATACGGTTGAGCGTCACAGCCCGTCGATGCTGCCCATTGCCAATTGCCATTATTCACGCAGGGATCATAATCAACCAGTTGTTGTGCAAAATAACGCTCGCCCCAACGCCAGTCTATATGCAAATCTTTAACTAAAAACGATGCCACAATCATTCGGACGCGATTGTGCATAAATCCCGTTTGTTTGAGTTCCCGCATTCCTGCATCAACAATAGGAAAGCCCGTTCTGCCCTCCCGCCACGCATTAAAATAATCACGGTTGTTATCCCAGGTTAAATTCACAAACTTTTCATTAAATGAGCGCCCAAACACGCTTGGAAAGTGGAATGCAATTTGTGTAAAAAAATCTCGCCAATATAGTTGGCGTAACAAGGGATGTTCACAACCTAAATGTTCAGTTATGGCATAAAACGCTTCTCGAATAGAACAGGTACCGAATTTTAAATGTAATGACAAACCCGTATTACCCTGACACGCAGGAAAATCGCGAGTTTGTGCGTAATTACGATAGTGAGTCATTGTGCTTAATATCGCTAACGCCCCATCTCGATTTGCATTAAACACAAGATTCAGTGGTTTTTGAGGCAATGCCAAACAAGTCGTTTCTAAACGCGGAATGGGGGTTAAAAAATTCTGATGGCACAACGCCTGTGGCAATGCAACCGGCAATTGCTTGCTGCAATTATAAAAGGCCGTAAAAACTTGGTAAGGTGTTTTATCTTTTTTTAGTACGTGTTCAGGTTCATTAAGCAAAGCATCGGCCGAGTAATGCAGGCTAATGCGGAGTTCTTGGCAAGTTTCAGCCAATGCAACATCACGTTGACGACTAAAAGGCGTGTAATCACGATTGCAAAAAACCGCTTGTATGGGGTGATGTTGATGGATTTGCTTAAGGATTTGCTCGGGAATGCCTGCATAAAGAGCAAGCTCCCCGCCCATTGCCGCAAGTTGCTTCTGAAGATGTTCAACAGCGTCTAGCAAGGCAACTAAGCCTGTTTGACTTTGGTAAGGATGTGGCTCAATTTGCCGTGGGTCAAATATGAAACAGGGAATGACGTGCCGCGATACACTCAGCGCGGCATTAAGCGCAGTATTATCATCTAGCCGAAGATCGCGACGAAAAATGAATAGCGACGTGTCGTACAAGAACATAGTCGTTATTCAATCACATTCAGTTTTTCCAACTCGCTACGTATCGTTTCAATACGTTTGCGATTAACACCAAAATCACTATGCCCCACTCTGGATGCCGACCTGATATGAATCAACCCAGCATGACGATCTAAAATTGCATTGATATCGTCTACAAAGCGCATCACTAGGCTGGTTGCTTCGGCGTGTAGAGTCTCGTGACTTTCATGCGTAATCACCATACGCTTTTGTTTTTTAATCACTTCTTTTAAGCTGCTCCAAGCATTTTCCGGATCGCCTTTAATTTCAAGGGGAGCTATGTAATGTTGCTTATCCGCTATTTTTGCTTGGCTCGAAACACAATTAGGGCTGTTGTTGCATAACGGCAGTTTTTTATCAATTGCCCCCGCTTCGATATTTATAGAATTCATCATCATAAAAACAAAACAAAACATAAAAAATAATTTCATAACACGGACGTTACCCAGAGTTGACGACAAAATAAGGACTTATCATTAAGCCAATCGCCTATTTCCAGAACATTAAATAGGCACTGATAATTTACGTTCAATGTGACATGAATTTTTTCTGCGTCAACACGCCCATTCACGTAGACTGAAATAGGCGCGGTTACTTGGCTAACAGGAGTTGTTCAACACGGCGTAAATCTTCTTCCGTATCCACACCGGCTGGTGGTGTAATCGCGATGGTTTTAACAACAATAGGTTCGCCCTGCCAGAGTATGCGTAACTGCTCTAAGGCTTCGATGCCTTCTAGTTCTGACGCAGGCCAATAGCAATAACGCTTAAGAAAATCCACGGTGTAAGCGTACATGCCAATATGTCGAAGATAAGGAAATGACGTTGATGGTTGCACTGGCTTATCGAAATTAAAACAACCGCGCTCCCAAGGAATCGGCGCACGACTAAAATACATCGCATACCCCGCTTGGTTGGTGACCACTTTTACAGCATTAGGATTAAATATCTCTGACCAGTCGTCAATTTCTGATGCCAAAGTCGCTATGCTGGCGTGTTCTTGAGTCGCTAAGGCAACGGCGACTTCACGAATCAGCTCAGCGGGAATTAAAGGCTCATCACCTTGTAAGTTGACAATAATAGCTTTAGCGTCCCACGCCAACTGTTCAGCAACTTCCGCGATTCGCTCCGTGCCGCTTTGATGCGCGGCACTTGTCATTATCGCGTTAAATCCCCTATCCATCACGGCTTGGAATATTCTGTCATCATCGGTTGCCACCACAACGCTATCCGCGCCAGCGGCCTGTGCTTTTTCGCACACATGGATAATCATGGGTTTACCGGCAATTGTTAACAACGGCTTGCCGGGCAATCGCGTTGAGCCATAACGCGCGGGAATAACGACTTTAAACGCGACGCTCATAAATATAAAGCGTCCACTTCTTCACTGCTCAACTGACGCGCTTCATCTTCAAGCATGACAGGAATATCGTCACGTATCGGAAATCCCAAACGGTCGGCCCGACAAATCAGTTCTTGCTGAGCTTGGTTATAACGCAACGGACTTTTGCAAATCGGACAGGCTAGGATGTCCAGTAGTTTTTTGTCTATCATTCAATGTTCCTTACAATAAAGAGGTTAAATTTAATACGGCAGGAATTTTCTGCCCATTGGAGGATGATTACAGCATGAGTATCAGCGTATTTTTTAAATCATCAGGGCGATTAGAATACACGTTTAAAAGCTAACTGTCGCAGTCAACCTGAGCATTCTTGGCTCTACGGGATGTTTGATTATTCCGTCTGTACTACCATCAGCATGAGTCCCAGCGGTCTCGGCTTGTAAACGGTAGCCATAGTAATAGGCGATATCGTTTTGCGTAGAACCGAATAAATTGAACCAATCCATTGCAATTTTATAAGATTTTTGCTGATAACCCAGTCCTAAATTGACAATACTGGTATCGCCTGACCAAGCCGTTCCTGCTTCATTCAGCGGCACATCGCCAAAATGACGTAATCGAACGGTGCCAAAGACCCCATAAGGCAAACCGGCTGTTGCGCCCGCGCTGACAACGCGACCGACTGAATTTGGAATATGCCCTTCCGTCTGAGGCACACCCGTAAAATACGAGGTGGTTAAGGAAAAATCAGCATCCAAACTTAGCCAATCGTTAGGTTTGTAATCATTAGTCCACTCGATGCCATAACGTTCTGATTGACCTGATGCCTCAGTTGTCCCGCCATCGCCGACGAAAACCAGTTCTGAATCACTTTGTAACCACCAGCCCGCTAAGGTACTTGTCAAGCCTTGCACAAATTGAGTTCGCCAACCCAGCTCTCCTCCTTGCGACCGCACCAATGGCGAAACCCTAGACACCGCATCCCTAGTCACCGGATCAACATTTATACTCGTCCCGCGTGCATCATTGGAATGAAAGCCTTCCCCCAAATTGATAAAAAAATCCGATTCGTAAAAAGGGCCTGCAATCAAACTTAACTTAGGACTTAATAAGGCGGCATTACTACTGCCAGAATTAACCGGCAAACGCAAACTATTGACAGTAAAGTTAAAAAAATCAGCTCGGACACCCGCAATAGAGCGGAATTTTGCTAACCAACGCGTTTCATTTTTCAAATAAAGCCCTGCGCTGGTTTCGCTGATATCGTCTTGGCGCACGGTGTTAAAAACTTGCCGAGCTTTCGTGTGGTTTAATGCTAAGCCCATAATATCATCGTGTCGAAATTGTAGACCGATGGTGTTATCCATATCTAAGCCAAATAATTTGTCGTAATGCGTGTGCTCAACACTGCCACCCGCTTGTATTCTGCGTTCTTTTTGCTGAATTTGGTCACCATTGAGTGTATCGATATATCCGGTAAAATTTGAGTACAAATCCAAATCTGAATACAGTGCGTACAAATCCAATTCACTTTTGGAGTGATCGCTACGCCGCCACAAATGACTCGATACGCTATATCGACTAGACTCGCCACCATCACTAGGGTCGCCCGTACCGTATAAATTCAACAGACCACTGGTAATCGCTCGCTCCGGTATCTGATTCGTCGCTGTCCATCGGTTATGGTAGGCTTTACCATTTAAAGATAAACCCCAATCGCCTTTATCGAGGGTGTAGCGTACTATCCCATTGTACTTATTGGTATCTTCTGGACGCTGCCAAACACCATCGTAGAAATTAAACTCTGAACCTATCAATACATCGCCATCACCCCAGTGTTTAGAGCTTGCCAGGACGCCACGATAATAACCAAATTCACCACCCGTAAATTTTAGCAGCCCTTGCGTTAATTTTTGTGTGGTATACATTTTTGAATAGCCGGCCGAGCCAAAATCGCCAATCTCTGCATAATAAGGGCCTTTGCCATATTCTATTTTTTCAACCAGCTCGGGTATAACGCTATTTAAATCTAAATACCCTTGTCCATGTGCATGAGTGGGCATATTCATCGGGATTCCATCCACATAAACAGTAAAATCAGTGCCATGATCGAGATTAAATCCGCGCAAAAAATACTGATTAGCTTTACCAGACCCACTATGTTGAGTTGCTAACGCACCCGGTACAACTTCAACTAATTCGCCAACCCGTGATAACGGTCTATTTTTAAATTCGGCTTGCCCAACGACGCCTTGCGAAGCGGAATTGGCAATCCCTAGCAAATCAGTAGCACGCCTTTCGATAACAATGGGTGCTAATTCTACGGGCTTAATGGCTATAGGGGGATTTTCATGCACAGGTGATTTTGCTTTTATCGACTGCTGATGAGTTCCGGCATACGCTTGATTAAAAATGACCATTGTCACCAATAATATTTGCGATTGATGATAAATAGCCTTGGATTGCCTATTAATTCGAGTCCAATTTTTTAAATGGGTCTGATTCATCTGTTTTCACCGGCTGTTATATTGAGTTTTACATCATTGACTTATACGTTGCTCATCATTACTTACCGACACCACAAAGATTGCGCTCTGCATTCAACAGCGCAATAACGGCTTGGCTGTTGGGGCGCTGGTGTCGCCAAATATAAAATGCCTCTGCCGCTTGCTCAACCAACATCCCTAAACCATCTAAGCTTTTCAATGCGCCATTGGCAAAGCCCCAATTGACGAAAGGCGTGGCTTGATTGGCGTAGGCTAGATCGTAGCAAATGCCCTGATCGACCAGTACATTCGCTGGCAAAGGCGGTAATTGTCCGCTTAAGCTTGCAGATGTTGCATTGATAATGATATCGAAGTGCTGCTGAGCTAAGTCGGCAAAGCCACAGCCGGATAATTGGTTTGGACGATTAAATTCACGCGCTAATTGCACTGCTTTTTCGGGGGTTCGGTTGGCAATAAGCATTGCGGCGGGGTTCTGCGCCAATAATGGCGCAATAATACCGCGACTGGCACCGCCCGCACCTAAAATCAAAATGTTCGCATGATGTAAATTTACGCCATGATTAAAAGTTAAATCGGTTACTAATCCATAGCCATCGGTGTTATCACCCAGAATCGAACCATTCGCTTGTAAAACCAAGGTATTAACCGCCTTGCTCAATTGCGCCCGTTCTGTTTTATGTTCAGCGTATGCCCACGCGAGTTCTTTTAATGGCACAGTGCAATTTAAGCCTTTACCGCCTTCTGCAAAAAAAGTTGTCGTTACTTCTATAAATTGCTCGGGTGGCACTTCTTGTGCCACATACGTCAATAATTGTCCCGTTTGCTGTGCGAAAAGCTGATGGATACGAGGTGATTTACTGTGCTGTATCGGTTGACCAAACACGGCATAACGATCAATTGAGGGGGTCATTTTGAAAAATTGTGTTGAAGTGGTTTAAAAAAATGGCATCGTAACAGGTATTAACGATAATGTAATCATTCAGCACTCGTCCTAAAATGGCGTATTTGCTCAAGACTTGCGACGGAATGGATCAATGGCATTTCATAACAATTCAATGCCCACGAGAGGATTTAAAAATCCCGACTGCTTTTTAAAATGTTTTGGATAAATCAGAAAGCAAGGTTTACAATTATGCCTTTTAAAGTTTGACTGAGTAGGTTGCTATTTAGCGGCATACACTAAGAGACAACGTTATGGATAAAAATGTCAAAATCTTTCCTTGGAACGATGCGTTCAATACTGGCTTAACGGAAATTGATGAGCAACATAAACGTTTGGTGGCGTTGCTCAATGAATTGGTCAACCACTTAGCGCATCAGTTTAAATCTCCGACCCCCGATCAAGTTTTTGAGCAGCTCACGCAATATATCGAGTATCACTTTGTAGCTGAAGAGACTATTTGGCAACATTATTTTGCCGACGATTCTGCCAATCAAGACCACCGAGCCGACCATGCCCGATTCATCAGTGATATCACCAAAATAAAAGCGGAGTTGAATAATTTAAGCAATACTCAAGTGATGGAGAATGTGCTTAGCTATTTAACCAACTGGCTGGCCTTTCATATTGTTGAATCCGATAAGCTGATGGCCGCTATCGTGTTGGCAATGCAATGCGGCAGTTCGTTTGCAGAGGCTAAACAACACGCTTGTAGCAATGAGCAATTAAACGACTCGATTAAAGCCTTGATAAAATCAGTGCTCGGCTTACATTCTGAGAAAGAGTATATCAAGATACGTATCATCCGTTATCTCGCAAATTGTAAAGAAGATGGCGGGATGACGACCACCGGTCTACAACAACTCGCAAAAGCCGCTGGTGTTGACCAAGCGGAAAAGATTCATGTTAAAAAAGATTTGGTGCAAGCCATTCAGCAAGTGACTCAAGAAACCCCCTGTTTTCGCTATAACCTCTCGTCTCATTGCAGTGAAGAGGACTGTATTTGGAAAGATGAATGCAAAAAAATGGTTGCCATCTGGGGGTATCATTTAAATTAAAGGTGTTTAAACACCATCAAACTGATGTCATCCTGAAAAACCTTAGGATGACAAAATTGCCTTAACTCCTCTAACAGCTGAGTCATAATCTGCTCCGGTGCATAGCTGGCATAGCACGTAAAACGATGTATTAATCGCGATAGCCCAAAAAACTCGCCCTGAGCATTTTCAGCTTCAATCAGCCCATCGGTATAAATTAATAATAAATCCCCGGCGGCAAGCAATACCTTTTTTTCTTCAAAGGCAATCTGCTCACTAATACCTAGAATTAAGCCATCCGCATCTAATCGTTCGCAATGCGTTGCACCTTGTCGTAATAATAAAGGCGGTGGATGTCCGGCATTGGCATAGCTGAGGTATTGAGTTTTGAGGTCATATTTTAGATAAAACAGCGTGATGAAATAATCCGCGTGATTTAAATCGGCATACAAAAAATTGTTCAGCAAAGAGAGCATTTGTGAGGCAGTCAGCAAACGAGTTGCTTGCGTGCGAATAACGCTCCGCGCCTCAACCATAAACAACGCAGGCCCAATCGAATGCCCCGAAACATCGGCGATCACGAGATCTAAACAGTCTTCTCCGCTAAAGAAATAATCAAAGTAATCGCCGCCAATCTGATCGGCCGGCAAACAGAGTCCGGTCACAACAAAATTAGCATGTTTTATCGGCAAAGCGGGCAATAAAGACGCTTGAATTTTTTGGGCAATATGAATTTCATGCTGCGCCACTGCAAGTTTGACCTCTGCCGCTCGCATTTGTTTTTCAGCGGCTTTACGTGCCGTGATATCCCGATCAACGCCACGCCATTTGAGCAATTGCCCGTTGTTATCGCGAATCGGCAAGCCCGTCGATTCTGTTTGTATCAAATGCCCATTTTTATGCCGATAATGATTGATTAAGCCATAAAATGCTTGCTGAGTGTCCGCGTAAGATTGTTGATTAAGCTGATCTTTTGCTGTCAACAATTGCGTATAATGCTTGCCGATAAGCTCCTCTGGACTATAGCCGAGAATTTGCCTCACCGCATTACTGCAATAACTGTAATAGCCTTTTGCATCTTGCTCCCATAACCATTCGCCTGCCATATCAGCCATTTGCCGAAAACGCTCCTCACTTTCCGCTAATGCCGATTGAATTTTTATGCACTCGTTATTGTTTAGTTCCATATCTCTATTTATCAATGAGTTACTTGAATAGACGCCACAAGCAGGACTCTTCAAATTAATGCCTACTGAGTCAATCCCATTGCCATGCGGGTGTCCGATGAATACTTTGAACGCTCAAGTTTTCGATCTTAAGATTAACCGTTAGGCCTGAGTCTTGTCGTCCTTTATACATGTCACGCACTGGGTCAACGTTTAAGCCAAAAGCGAGAATCCACTTCAACGCCAACAAATATCAATAACATGTTATTTTTGTTTGCCAAATAAAACAGCGGCTCAGTCATCTGGATAAACAGCACGCCCCTCTTTTATTTTTCCCGAGTTGATAACACGGTTTTTAAATCGAAAAAATGTGTGCCGACAAAACGCAAGCGGTGTGGTTGGGTGGCTAGAGTTAGCGGGATTTCTACCGAATTGGCATTATCAGGGGCATCGTGTTCGACGATGAGGCGGCGGAGTTCGGTGTCGTCGATGGCGCGGGCGTGTTGGTACATGGCGGCGCAGGTGGGGCAGAGTGCTAAGCGGTTTTCGATGTGGTGGTTTTCAATCGTTTTAATGCACTGCACCGCTTCAAAATAATAAGCATCGCCGATTTTGAAAGGCATTTCTTGCTGGCAGCATTGGCAGACCAGTTCGTGGTTGGTATTGGTGTATTTGGCACGGAGATAGGCTTTTGCTTCGGCAACGACGCTGGCAATACCTGGCTGGATAGCACGTTCGCGCATTACGCTTTCTTTAGATGGAGCGTTTTCACTACGTTCCAAAACACCTTTGCGGCGGCGCTCGGGATTGGGGACGGATTCTTCGGGTTGTTCGGCGCGTTTTTGTTGTGCCATTAGTTCATCGGGTGATATGCCTCGTTTAGCTAATTCTGCAAATTTTGCGGCTTGTTCGGCAGATTCAAAGCCCATTTCTTGGGCTTTTTTGTTTTTGGCTTGGTATTCCTCGCTACGTTTTCGGGCGTTTTCACCAAATTTAACAGCTGTCAACCAACCGTTACTGTTATCGTAAATAAAATCTGGATGAAGGGTTTCCTCTGTAACATCGGCTGGCTTTAAAAAGTTCCCTGCGGTATCAGGCACCCAAGCACATTCAGTTAATTGCTTAATAAAAAAAGCTTCTGTTTTTTTTTCTTGATGCGAATTAGATTGGTTAGGAAGATAGCGTGCAACTAATTGCTCAGGTTTTGCCTTACAAACGGTCTTCCAAACTACTTGGCTTAAAGGCATAATTTTTTTATAAACAGGAAGTTCACCTAGATAATTAACAGAACCTTTGTTGTGCCACCACTGCCCTCGATTAGGATTAAGTGCGTTGATGTAATAATCCTTATCTTCTGTTGTCTTAGTTTTTCGGCCTGATTGATGGATAACATTAGCTTGCATAGCAGTAGCATCATGATGTCCTATTTCTAGTTTCTCCATTACACCCAATGCAACCGCAAACTCAGCGATATTAGGCAAAAACTGATAACCATCAAAAAGCTCTTTTTTGTATTTTTCAAGCTGTATAGATGGATCGTTAAATAATTTTCTCAGACCGGTATCAACAAATGGTTTATCAAGATACAGTTCACTTGCCTGACACCAATGAGGTTTATTGCCTTTTTCTTTACCTAACAAAAATTTTTTGTTTTTGAATAATTGGATATTTTGAGGTGGATTTTTTTGCCAATATTCGACAAACATTTTTATGTCTTTCACATGATCAGGATAGTTAGGTGTTGGCTGCTTATCATAGTAAGCTAGTTTTTTCTTAATCACTTCCTTAACATCAAAAGGGCGTATACCAATTGCTTCTAAAAACAATTTGGCAAGCTTTTTTTGCTCTTCTACTTTGCCTTCTTGATAAACGGAATGATCGACAATCAAAATATCAGATGGTGCAGTAACATCTTCTGTAGCAGGAAAAAAAGCTTGAGACGGTATCACCATTTTATTTCCTTGCACTTTAATTAAACGTAAATTGCCTACAGACAATTTTTGTCTTTGTGTTGAACAAGTCTCACCTAAAAGTGCATAAAAATTTAAAAGCCATTTATCATCTTTTTTCTCTATCCAATCTTCAAAGCATTTTTGTTGGTTACCGGAAGCAGAGTTCAAAACTTTTGCCAGCTCATTCCAGCTCCAAGAGCGAATCTGCAAACTTTCGAGAAAACGATCCTCCCGTTGATTTTGTTGCTGTGGATTCGTTGTCCATAAAGGCACTTTATTTCCTGTCAATAATGATAAATCATTGTCATTCAATACATTGGCAATGCGTACAGGCCCTCGATAAAGACTCGTTGATGGGGCATAACTACCGCTTCTAGTTGGTGTGAGAGAATGGTTTTTGAAAGCGCTTACTACCACCTCACGTATAGGCTCATAAAAATTTGCCAAGTTATCGGCTGGATTCGGCAACACCGCCAAAAAACCGACAGTCAACATGCCTTGATCACGGATAGCTGTTAGCGATTCCACAACCAGCTTAGCTAGGTGGTCGCGCAGTTGTTTATTGGCAGGGCAATCGCGCACGCTGTCCCTTGCCACTGTAGAGGCAAATGGGGCATGAAGATGAATTTTTAAATTGGAGGTTTCTTTTTCGGCGGGGAAATAAATCGACACTTGCCCATGCGGCAAGGGGACGATTTTCCACTTTTTCTCTTCTATTTTCTTGTTGGTTTCCTCGGCCAAGCTATAGGCAATGGCAATGCGGCAAGTTTTGGATTTTCCATCGTCATCTGTTACGTATACATCTTTATGAAAATGTAACCAGTAAGAAACTTGAGTTTTTCCTGACGGGTGTGTGGCACGAATTTCGATTCGTCCATCGACACAATCAAAACGCTCCAATGAACCCAGCGAGGCATCTGGCAACAAATACTCAATCTTGCGGATATGGCTTAGGAACAACAAAGTGTTGTCACCCAAAGCGCATAAGCCTTTGGAGATTTCCTGTACTGCGGTTGTAGCTGGTTTTTTAGGATTGTCGAATGGAAACAGGAAACGAGTTTGGTTGGGGTTGCTTGCCGATTGTTCAACGTCTTCTGTATCCGGCACCACCAAGTCACGAATGCGGAAATGGTAATCGCCGGAATGGATTTCTGGCGTGTTGGTGTAGGCAAACACGGCTTTGAAACCCACGCCAAATTTACCAATACTGGTAGCATCGTCGCGTTTGGTGCTATTGCCGATACTGGTGATAGATTCAACATCTCTGAAAGAAAACAAACGCTTGCCGTTATGGGCAAATTCCACGCCGGAATCGGTCAATGTAAATTGCACTTCGGTGGCTTCTGGGTCTTCGGCGTTTTGCAGTAATTCATAAATAAAGTGGGCGTTGTCGGGGTAAAGCTCGGTTAATAATCGGTTAATGCCTTCGTCAAAACCGTTTTCGCGGTTAGCTTCTACCCAGTTGCGGCGTTTTTGTTGAAGTTGTCTAAATTCGTCTTGTCCCATTTTATTGAGTCCTATTTCAGCAGGTGAAACTTAAAATAATTCACTATGCGAACCGGTACGAACTAAAACCAATCGGTCATCAGTCCGTTGATAAATTAACAGCCAATCGGGTTTTATGTGGCATTCTCGATGTGCTTGCCAGTTACCGGTGAGGGCGTGGTCTTTATGTTTTTCAGACAGTGGCTTATCGGCGGCTAGTGTTTCGACAACGGTTAATAAATCCTCTATTTTGTAGCGTCCAGAGTGTTTGACTTTCTTTAAGTCGTGTTTGAATTGTGAAGTCTGAACAATTTGCTTCATGCTTCATGCCATTGTTGTTTTAATTCATCCAAGGTTACGGTTTCATATTCGCCACGCTCTGCCGCTTGCATCGCGGCTAGTGTGGATTGGTTGGGCTGTTGTTGCTTGAATGTTAAAAATTCAATAAAGGTTAAAACTTCTTGCGCTTGTGCTTCAGGTAAGCTTTTTACACACTGATAAATCTGTTCTGCGGTATTCATGTTGTACCTCTGTTAATTGTTAATTTCTAAAACCCCAAACGCCACCGCTTCAGCCAATATATCCGCCTGCTGTGCCGCTTGTTCCAGTTGTGTTTTATGCTGTTGGTAATCGCGTTCCGCCGCCGCCATTTGCGAATCTTTCATGCGCTGGATTTTATCGCTGGGGTTGGCGTCGTGCTGTTCTTGCAATAACGCCATTCTAGCCTGATGCGTCGTGGTCAACGAATCCAGACGGGCGCGGGCGTGTTGCTGCACTTGTTCGATATGCGCGGCGCGGGCATCCAGCCAGAGCCGGTAGTGGCTTTGTTCCAGCGTGTTTTCTTGCTCGTTAGTTACGGCTTGGTTGTCCTCGTCCAGCGGCTGTGCCGATTCCAGCAACGCCAGCATGTGCGCGGTCAGTTCCGGCGTGGCGGCTATCGGTTGAAAAGTGAAATCCTCTTTCAAGCCGCGTTTTTGCCAGCGGTAAATGGCATAGGCATGGCGGCCTGTAGGTAGGGTGTCGTTGCTTACTTTCAGGTTGCAGATCAGCGGCGTGGCGGGTTCTATGGACTGAGCAGCTTGTTGCGCCAGCGGGTGGTTGGGCGTGATGAATAGCAGTTCGCGTTGCTCGGCGGCGGTTTGCTGGTTAAAGGTCAATGCCAGATAGGGATCGTTGCCTTTCAGCCAGCGCATCCAAGTTTGTGCCGCTTCGCCGCTGGGTTTGAGTTTTTGAACATCGGCAAGCAATTTTTCGCGGATGTCCTGACCGAGTTGCAAGGTGGTAACGGGCTTTTGTCCCAGCGATGCGGGGATATTGGTTGCGCCCAAAGTTTGCAGGTAACGGCTGATTAAATTGGCGAGCATGGCCGGTGCCAGCCAGAAGCTTGATGCTTGTTTAATCATGTCCTCGTCGCGTTGCGGCTGATTGAGACCAAACAGTTTGCTTTGTTCTTCCTCCAGTTTGGCTTGTTCCTGTATGGCGCGGATTTCGTTATCGCTAAGTTGTTGCAAGCGTTTAGCCTGTTCTTCGGCGGTCAACTCGAAATTTTCGGCGATGTTTTTAATTTCTTGGGTCAGTCTGCCGAGAATTTCTTCGCTGCCGCCCAAAGCTTGTTGGAAGATACCGATGCGCAGCAAGCAGCGTTCGTAAATTTCGGCATCAACGGTGCCGGGCGTGATGAAGTTGTAAATGACCACGCTCTCGCTTTTTTGCCCGTAACGGTCGATACGGCCTATGCGTTGCTCGACGCGCATCGGGTTCCAGGGTAGGTCGTAATTGACCAGCGCGTCGCAGAATTGGTAATCCAAGCCTTCGCAGCCAACTTCGGACGACAGCAGTACATCTAACGCTTGCGGGTCTGTTTTCGGCTTGCTGAAACGGTCGCGTAGGACGCGGCGTTCGTCATCGGCGATTTGCCCGTTAATCAGGCCGACGCGGATGTGTTGGCGTTTAAGGTTTTCATGCAGGTATTCCCAGGTGTGGCGGAAGCAGGTGAACACCAGCAGTTTATTGTTTGCTAGGTTTTGTTTGTCGGCTATCACTTTCATGAAGGCTTGCAGTTTTGGGTCTTCACCTTGAGTAAGCTGGTTAGCTTGCTTGATGAGGGCATCAATTTCGGTGCGAAATTCGGCGAGGATTTGGCTTGCCGAATCCAAATTGTCTTCGTCGTCTACATCGTCCAATTCCAATTGTGACAAGTGACGGTTGAGCAAGGCTTGTAACAACGGTGCTAATCCGAACACGCAACTGGAGATTTGCCGCCGCACTGTGGACAGCAAAAATTTTAGGTTGGCGTTGCCGTGGCGAATAACCAGCATCCGTGCCAGCAAGTTGAGTAAGTCGCGGTGTAAGGCGGCTTGTTCGGGCGTAAAGTCCACCGTGACGGTTTCCGGTTTGCGAAGGGTGAAAAAACTGCCAATGTCACGCCGACGGGTGCGATTGATGAACGGCGCGAAGGTGTAAAGTTCTTCGAGTTGTCGGATGAGTGTCAATCGGGTTTGCGGGCTGTCATCATCGTCGAGCAACACGTCGCAGGCTTGCTGCATTCGCGGGTCGTTAACCAACACGCCGCGTCCCCAATCTGTTGCCAGCGCGTTGTCGATTTCGGCTAATGCGGTGTTTTTCCATTCGGCGGAGGCGGCGCGGGCAGCGGCAATCGCCGCGTTTAAATGCGGGTTGGGTTCTGCCATCTGTGCAAATGCTTGTTTGCTGGTGACGACATCGGGGCGTAACAGATTGAGCAGGTTGTATAAATCATGGTCACGCAATTGAATGGGCGTTGCCGACATCAACACAACCGCTTCGGCGTTGTCGCAAAAATAGCGGACGTTGCGGTGCGCCCAGGTATCGGTATTGCGGACGGCATGGGCTTCATCGACGATAACCAAATCGAATACGGGCGGCGGGTCGAGTGCCAGCAAGCCGCGTTGTTTGCCTTTGCCATGCAGAAGGTTTTCATCCAGCAATGAATACGGCACTATCGCCCGTGCATATTTTTGTGGCCACACGCCATCCAGATGGGTTTCATCAAGGCAGTAACGCAAGGCCGCGCCGTCCAAATGCTCGAAGCGTTCGTCGAAGCGTTTCATTTCCTGCTGCCATTTACGTTCGGCAACCAAAGGCTTGGGACAAATCACCAATACGGATTTTATGTCGCGCCGTGCTTGCAGTTCTTTCAAAATCAAACCGGCTTCGATGGTTTTACCCACACCAACTTCATCAGCAATCAACATTCTGGGGCGGTCGGCTTGAATCAGCTTGAGCACCGGACGAAATTGATAGGGTACAAAGTTGATGCGGGAAGCGAACAGCGAATACAAATGCGTGGTGCCGGGGTGACGCAGTTGCAGCGCAGTCATCGCTGCGTGTAAGCTTTCTGGAGCAATAATCGTGCGTGGTAATATGGGGTTAATGGGTTCAAGTTGAGATTCGTAATACGTTGCAGTGTTGCCATCATGGAAAACTTGGTAACGGTTTTCGGGATCGCTGGGTAGGATTGCCATGATTACGCCCGTTTTTGCGGGTTCAGCTTTTAAACGCACAAGGTCGCAGGGATTGAATGCTGTCTGGTTAGCAACGTTTACGTTGTCTGTTTGAACTGATGCTACTTCAGCAGCGGCAAGCTTTTTTAGCAGATTTTTCTTTTCTTGGCTGACTTCTTCTAAGGTATCGGAATCTGCGCCAAAGGTTTGCAGCAGTCTTTCTATCGTGTCGATGTCGCGGTAGCAAACATCATCCGGTAAACCGCCAGCAGGTGCATGTGCCCAGCGGTTACGTATAGATTGCGCTTCTTTTAGCCAATTTCTGGCATCTTTACTCAAATGACACTGGTTGGCAATGTCATACCAATTTTGGTCTATCACTCTAAGCAAGGCTGAAAGATCAAGCTGATCCAGCGCGTTATTGGGTAAATTTTGGGCAAATGATTGTTGCTGATAGGTGAGTTTTTCTAATACCAGTAATCGCCACCAATCAGATTCTATCTGAGGTAGCGATAGCTTAAGTAGCTTATTCAATTGAAAATTAAGGGTGCTGAGAATGTCCATGTTTATCAATAAGCAAAGGGTTGGATTAATGAATAGCTTATCCACACAAGCTGTGGATAACTTTGTGCATAATATTGGTATAACGCCTTTAAGTTATGGAATTTCTTAAGGGTTTGTTAAATTGCAGTATTTTTATACAAAATACTTTGTTTTATTTATCAGTTAGTTATTGTTTTTTGATGGTGTTTTTGACGTGCAATGTAAAAAACATAGCAATTAAATAAACTTTGTGTATAAGCGATTTTGAAACAATCGCCATCAGGCGGTGTATGCTATGGCTTATTGCTCTTCAATTGAATCCACGAATCGGTTATCGCGATGTTTATTTTACTGAGTCTTATCTTGTGTTACTTGATACAAAGTGCGAGCCCTATGTTAACGTTGCTGATTAATCCCAGCATCGGCTACGTGAGTATTGGCTTGGCTATTTTCTGTCTGATCGGTTCAATTCGCTTTAAGCAATGGCTTAGACTCTGGGTTGATGGTTTTGCTAGTTGCGTTTTAGTGGGCTGGTTTATTTATTGGCAACCGGTATTTAAAGACGACTCGCCGGTTTTTTTCTATTTTTCGTTGTATTTTGCCATTATGGCGGCATTGCTGGACTTGCTGTTTGGCAATTCATCTGAAAATCTGGACGAACACAGTCGGCATTTACTGCAATCGCTGGCTAGACACCCATTCGCCCAAGCTTGGTTTCTGATGTTAGCGGTCTTGGGTAGTCTGTTAACGATTGAACATTATTTGCTCTTGCCCGTCATGTTGACCTTGCTTTGGCTACGCTTGGCATTAAACCGTTTTATTGTTTAAAACATGGCTCAGGCGCGGCTTCTACGGTAACGTGTTCTATTGGGCTTTGCCTTTGAGGCCTGTTTGTTTCGGCTCAACTGCTTTTTGCTTTTTAGGCTGACATGGGATGTGGGAGCATTTTTTTTCACGCTATGGCTTACATAAGAGTGGTTTGGCGCATCTTTGCCACAACCCAGTTGATAAGGCGCGATGCCTGTTGATTTACTGGGTAATGTGGTGATGAACTTATCAGAATAATTCTCGGCATTGTGACCAAAGCCGTCATTCATCATTTTTACCATCAGTTGGTAGCGCTCTGGGCTAGACATGCCACCTAACACAACACCCATCAAATGTTTACCATTTTGCTGAGCGGATGACATTAAGTTGTAGCCAGACCCACAGGTAAAACCGGTTTTCATCCCTTCTGCGCCGTCATAACTCGCGGTAAATTTATTTATTCCGCGCAATTCTTGCCCTTTGAAATAAAAACTGTGGGCGGCAAAATAAGGATAATATGCAGGGAAATCACGGCGTATGCGCCACGCCAATAAGCCCAAATCGCGTGCGGTGGTGACTTGCCATTGATGGGGAAGTCCGGTGGCATTCATAAAATGACTATCAAACATGCCCAGTGCGTGAGCCTTTGCGGTCATTTTTGCGGCAAAGTTTTCTTCATTACCGCCCAAGTGTTCTGCAATTACCACAGTGGCGTCATTGGCGGAGCGAGTAATAATCGCCAAAATAGCATCTTGTACGGTGAGTCGTTCACCGGCTCGCAAGCCAAGCTTGCTGGTCGGCTGTCGTGCAGCATAATGCGAAACTGGCATACTGTCATGTAGGTCAATTTGTTTTTGGCTCAGCGCACTAAACGTCATGTACAAAGTCATCACTTTAGTTAAAGAGGCCGGATACCAAGAATGCGTGGCTTCTTGCTCATGCAATATTTTGCCGCTGTCTGCTTCAATTAAGATAGCCGCATGACGGGCATAACTGAAATCAGAAATTAGTAGTGTGTACAACGATAATAACAGCAGTAGAGCAGATTTAAATGAGTTCATAGGTTATGATGAAGGTGAATGAAAGCGTAAAGACGTGTTGTCAGACAAACCGGAGAGTTAATGTTATGGCGGCTAATTATAGTCGCGATTATGCCAGATTACCGTGAAGCTTTCTGTTCTCGCTTGAAGAAGTGTTTCTCATGCGCTACATTTTAATCACAATCTATTGTTAGGAGAAATAAAATGGCTACGTTTACGGTTACTGGAGAAATTGATCCGTTTTTACATGTCAGTCTCAAGCGGGGTGAAAAAATCTATTGTGAATCGAATGCAATGGTCATGATGGAAAACACCCTAGAGCTTAAGGGAAGAATGACCGGCGGTTTGGGAAGCGCCTTAATGCGCCGTTTTGCTAATGGTGAGTCTTTTTTTCAGCAACATATCGAAGCAAGCGGTGGTGATGGTGATTGTTTGCTTTCACCCGCGTTGCCAGGGGCTATTGAAGTGCTGGATGTTGGGGCTTGTTCTTATATGATTACTGATGGTGCATTTGTTGCTGCGGAAAGCGGCGTTAATTTAAATGTTCGTACTCAGGGTGTTGGCTCGGCGTTGTTTGGGCAAACAGGCGGTTTTTTCATTTGTGAAGCAACGGGTTCCGGTCAATTAGCGGTGTCGGGGTTTGGATCTAGTTTTGCTTTGGATGTGATGCCAGGCAAAGCTATTACGATTGATAACGCACATGTCGTTGCGTGGGATAGTCGTTTACACCATGAAATTTCTGTTGCCACTCAAGGCGGCGGTTTTTTAGGGCAATTGGTCAATAGTGTCACCAGCGGCGAGGGTATGGTTTTGAAATTTTCAGGTCAGGGAAAAGTGATTATTTGCTCGCGTAACCGTGAAAACTTTGCCTCATGGCTAATCAAACTTATGCCTGGTAATAATTAATTGCCAGATAACAAAAGAAAGCCTCGGCGCTTGGAGACGCGCCGAGGCTTAGGGAGAAATCAGCCGTAAGATAAAGGGGAAGGCACGGCTGATTGTTCGCCGTGGAAGACGAACGGGCTTGTGACTCGGTGACTTTAGAAAAGTTCCAGTCAAGTTAACCAAAAAGTTGGTGATCAATTAAATCGCACAAGCAATGCGTTACCATGACATGAATTTCTTGGATATGGCTGCTAGACATGGACGGTACGCGAATTTCAATGTCCGTTTCGTCAAGTAAAGGTGAAATCATGCCACCATTATTGCCTGTCAACGCAATAACCGAGATGTCCTTGTCGTGCGCCGCATTAATCGTTTTAGCGATATTATTGGAATGTTTGCCGTCCGTATAGACGATTAAAATATCGCCACTTTGACCTAATGCCCGAAGTTGTTTGGCAAAAACTTCGTCAAAATGGTAGTGATTAGCAATGGCTGTCAGCGTGACTGCATCGGTGTTTAAGGCAATGACAGGCAAGGCGGGGCGATTTATCTCATATTGGTTAAGCATCGCCGCTGCAAGTAATTGTACAGTGGTCGCAGACGCGCCATTTCCGCAAGCAAGAATTTTTTTATCATTTAATAACGCGGCAACCAGTCGATTAGAGGCGTATTCAATTAATTCGCAAAGCCCATTCATAGTTTCCTGCTGGGTTTGAATGCTATCGGAAAAATGATTAATAATTCTATCTTGTAAGTCCATAAGTCATATTTTTTAAGTGTTTGAGATTAAAAAGCGTTTTTGATCCAATTGAGCTTGCCGTCCCCTGAGATAGCCACGACATCAAAACGAATGGGACAATCAGTTTTATGAGTAGCTAAATAGAGTTGCGTTGCCGCAATGAGCTTGGCTTGCTTGGCGGCAGTAACACTTTCCTCCGCGCTGCCATAACGGTCAGATTGTCGGTATCTCACTTCAATAATGACCAATGTTCTCGCCTCTCGCATGATTAAATCTAGCTCTCCCTGTTTGCATCGAAAATTTCGCGCTACGGGTTGGAGGCCAGCATCGAGTAAATAACGGTGCGCCTGCTCTTCAGCCTCTTCGCCACGACTTAAATGCGCGGCTTTCGTTTTTTTATTGAATAGCATCATTTACGGTCTTTGAAATTTAAGTGATTATGGGATACTTGGGGTTACCCGCCGACTTATAAGCCACGCTTATCATGATTTCAGTCACTCGTCATGCCGATCTACCGATGGGGCATAACCAGGAATGAGGTATCCTGCAACAGATAAACTTAACCATTAGGAGCATCAGGATGAACAATGAACCCGGCAAATTATACGTTGTTGCCACGCCAATAGGTAATTTAGCGGATTTTAGTTTTAGGGCGATTGAAACATTAAAGCAAGTCGATTTTATAGCTGCCGAAGATACGCGCCATATTAAAATGCTATTACAGCATTATGGTATTCATAATCGTGTGGTTTCCTTGCATCAACATAATGAAGAACACGCCGCTGTCGGCATTATTGAAAAGTTACGCGAAGGGCAATCTATCGCCTTGGTTTCTGATGCTGGTACGCCTTTATTGAGTGATCCGGGGATGCCATTGGTCAAACAAGCGAAGGAGGCTGGATTGACGGTTGTGCCGATTCCGGGTGCATGTGCATTGATTGCGGCGTTGTCTGCTGCGGGTTTACCCGTCAGTCCATTTTATTTTGCCGGTTTTTCACCGAGAACCTCATCCGCGCGAAAAGCTTTTTTTACGCAACAGGCATTAAATCCGACGACTTGGCTGTTTTATGAGTCCAGTCATCGCATACTGGCCTCTTTACAGGATATGGCTGAGGTTTTGCCATTAAATCGTGAAATTGTTATTGCCAGAGAAATCACCAAGCTGCATGAAACGATTGTCAAAATGACCTTGGGTCAACTGTTGGAACGGGTCAGTCAAGATGAGAATATGCGAAAAGGTGAGTTTGTGGTCATTGTTAGTGGTGCGATTATCGATAAATCGGAATCCGTTTTAACCTCTGAGCAAGCATCAATATTACTCACTTTATTGAAAGAATGTTCAATAAAAACGGCGGTGGCTATTGCGACAGAAATTACTGGAGCGAGAAAAAAACTGCTTTATCAAGCCGCGTTGGGCTTAGTGGAGCAACATGGATTAAATAACAAAAGCAAAGCATCTGATAGCCATGATTGACTATTTTTTTTACGCTGTTATAGCGTTGATGACTTACGCTTATTTCTGTGCTTGTGCGGCATGAATCACGCACAGCCAGCCATTCTTTTATACTGAGGTACTTTGCTATGATCCCCATTCGAGACACCGCTCCCTGTCATTCCACGCCTTTTGTTACTTGGGGAATTATTGCCGTCTGCTGCCTAGTATTCATCATTATGTATTTTATTCCAGATGCTGATAGTTTCTATTTAATTAACCGCTTTGGCATGGTTCCTATGCGTTATGCACATGGCTGGGCAAGTTACAATGGTTATACCTTCGATGGTTATTTTTCATTTGTCAGCAATCTATTTTTACATGCAACGTGGTGGCATTTACTCACTAATGCTTGGTTTCTGTGGATATTTGCCGATGCGATCGAAGACCGTATGGGGCATTGGCGTTTTCTGGCGTATTATCTGATTTGTGGAACATCGGCGACTGTTCTGCAATGGTTTTTTGATCCAAACTTGACTATTCCGGTGGTCGGTGCATCGGGCGCGATTGCTGGCGTTTTAGCGGCCTATTTTTTTCTCTACCCCTTAGAGCGGGTTATTTTGTGGGTGCCTATTTTTTTATTGCCGGTTGTGGTGCACGTGCCAGCTATTACGTTTTTAGGCCTGTGGATTTTGTTACAACTGCACAATGCGACAACGTCTATTATTTTTGAAAATGTACAAGTCGATGTTGCTTGGTGGGCGCATTTGGGTGGTTTTATCGCCGGAACGCTGTTGTATCGCTTTTTTTTACGCGATTTAGTAATTCAACAAAAATAAAGTGTTTTGATGGCTTTAGGGTATAATTCGCAACCTTAAATTATGAGCTACTCAGAAAAGCTCAAATATCGATTATTATAAAAATATCTAGGGATATTGCTACTCATGAAAAAAGTTAACGTCGCGTTAGTAAGACTGCTCCAGTTCGTTGTATTTGTACTTTTCACGTTTATGGTAATTGCTTATTTTGGCGCAATGGTTTTATTACCATTGGACGCTATTGCCTTGTTGATAAAACTGATGTCAGCGGTCGGTTTGCATGGCTTTATCGGCGCATTGCTAGCTATTCCTGCAGTTGGATACTTATGCTTGATGGTTTATAAAACACCAGGGCTTTGTGCAATGGTTGTTGACGTCGGTGTTGATTTAGTCAAAACGGGCAAGTTGAGAATAGATGCGTTTAATCAGATTGTTAATGACTTAAAAAATTAATTCAAGCGTAATCAAAAAAGGGCGTGCTTAAAAACAGCACGCCCTTTTTTGTGACTCATCTTGATTACTCAGGAAACACGGCATTAATAAAAACAGAAATATGTTGCAATTCTTCGGCGCAAACCGAATGCTCCATTAAATAATCATGCCATTTAACATCATAGCCCATCGCGTCGAGAGCATCGTAAACACCTTTTGCGTGTTCTATGGCAACTAAGCCGTCTAAAATGCCATGTCCCATAAAAATGGGGGTCGTATAATTTGCCGCCGCCCCTTCATTTTTTAGTTGACTAACTGTCGGCAAATACGTTGACAGGGCGATGATTCCTGCTAATTTTTTAGGGTATCTAAGCCCTGCATGTAGCGCAATCAAGCCACCTTGAGAAAAGCCTGCCAACAGAATATGCTCTGATGGAATCCCTTTATCGAGTTCTTGGACAATTAATCGCTCAATCAGTCCAGACGATTGATAAATGCCATTGATATCGACATCGCTATTTAACTCCATACTAACAATATCGTACCAAGCCGGCATTTGTGCGCCACCATTGACCGTAATAGGTTGAACCGGGGCATTTGGAAAAATAAAATGAATATGAGCGACCGCATTAAGATGTAGCTCATTGGCTATATTTTCAAAATCATGTCCATCTGCACCTAGACCATGTAGCCAGATCACTGAGTATTTATGGGTTGACTGAGGCAATGACTCAATAAAAGTAAGTTCTGTGGGCATAAACGGATTCCAAAAAGATGAGTGTTGCTAACAAATTGGCGATTATAGTATCGGATGCTCAAGCTTACGCAAGTATTTCGGCTAGATTTAGGCAATTTTCATATAATCCAGCTTAATCTCTGTCTAGCATTTTCTGATCAATAAGGAGAATATCATGAAACAATGCCCCGTTTGTGGACACCAAAATAGTCATAATGAAATGCGCTGCCCTGAATGTGGCCGTTTTTATTCCAAAATTATTGAGCTTATCGATGAATTGGCAACAGAAGAAGAAAATGCCAGTGTTGCAGGTCGATGGAAGCGATTTCTAGCCACCAGCGATAAAAAACAAGCGTTGTATCATGAATGGTTGCAATTCAAATCAGGTTTAAGCTTTCAAGCCAAGTTGAGCCTGTGGATGATTTTTGTCTTTGTTTTTGCGTTAATTGTCACGGTGCTATAACGCTTAAAAGTGTCCGAGTTAACCTGTAAATTTAAATTTGTCTGGGTGATTACCTTGCTTTTTCTAGCAAATGCTGTACAAATATTGTCAAGCTTTTGTAAAGCTATGCTAAGATAAGCTTACAAAATCTTATTTTTTGTCAGATAATTCTCATCCTAAATCACCCGGTAAATTTTGATTTTAAAAAAATGGCTAATCTTATTGATGATTCAGCGCGGTATTTAATCAGCACAGTATCTAAACGGTCAGGAGTGAAGTCGGATTTAGTTCGAGCTTGGGAAAGACGCTATCAGGCCGTTACTCCGATGCGAACTACGGGTGGTCACCGTGTCTACACTGACCAAGATATTGCTCGGCTAAAACTCCTTAACCAAGCCACTAATAATGGGCATAGCATCAGCCAAATAGCCCAGTATTCTATTGATGAGCTTAAAGTTCTGCTAAAAAACGAAGAGGCGAGTGATCGAGCGGTCGTTTCGGCGACTAAAGGCAGTGATCGTGTTTTTCTTGCAGAAGATTACATAGAAAAATGTTACGCTGCGATTCTGGCCTTTGATGCCAAAGGCCTAGAAGCCCATTTTGAAAATGCGCTGGTCGAGTTGAGTATTGAGCCGTTCATCGAAAATCTATTAACACCTTTGCTCACTCTAGTTGGTGAACGTTGGCGCACCGGCGAACTTCGTCCGGTTCATGAGCACATGACCTCTTCGATTATTCGCTCGCTAACGTATATTTTACGCAATAATAACCCCGCCCCAGCAAACGCACCCAAAATGATTGTTAGTACGCCCATCGGTCAATTGCACGAGTTGGGGGCAATGCTGGCAGCGGTTATGGCGGAATTGAAGGGTTGGCAAGTCACCTACTTAGGTGCAAATTTGCCCGCCGAAGAAATTGCAGCGGCTGTCAAATTTACAGATGCCTGTGCGGTGACTATCAGCATCAGCTTTAGTTCTGACGACTTGGTTATCCCCAGAGAAATTAGACGCTTAAAAAAGCTGATTGGTCCATCCGTTGCGTTGATTGCTGGCGGAAGAGCAGCCTCTCACTATAAAGCCGTTTTAGATGAAGTGGGGGTGTTAAATATCCAAAGTTATGACCATTTCAGACAGATTTTAGAGGATTTATCCTCTCATAGCCGCAGCGTTTGACGATGAGTTTTTGGGAAACAAAAAACTTAGCGGAAATGACTCATGCCGAATGGGAGTCTTTGTGTGATAACTGTGGTAAATGTTGTTTGCATAAACTAGAAGATGAAGAGACCGGACAGATAGCGTTTACCCGAGTGGCGTGTCGCTTGCTGGATTTAAAACGTTGTCGATGTACTCATTATGCGGAGCGAGTACGGTTGGTTCCTGAGTGTATCGATTTGAGGCAGCATGATTTTGCTGAATATAAATGGTTGCCCACAACCTGCGCTTATCGGCTATTAAGCCAAGGTGATAGCCTGCCTGATTGGCATCCCTTGCGTTCAGGAGATCCTGAAAGTATCGTAAAGGCGGGAATTAGCGTGGCCAGCTATGCGCTCAAAGAGCAAGACGTTGATGATCTTGAAGATCATATTATCGCTTGGCTGGATTAAGGCTTAAGGTCGATGACGATACCCGCACCATCAACCGTTTTTCTTTTCTCAGGCTCAGGCTCTGGAGACATTAACCAGCCACCTTTCAAACGCAGTGCTTGATTATTCTTTTTGGTTTTGGGGGTAAAGAGTGAATCTATAATTGATGGTGGCTCACTGCCGTCAAGCGATTGGGATTCGCTGCTAGGCGCATTGTTAAAGGGTATGCTTAGATCCAACGGCGGTTGCGGCTCTTGTTTAGCTTTATTGCTTAAGAGGCTTGAGTTGGCTTTATTCGTATTCTGATGCGTTGTTGAGCTGTCCGTTAAGGCGTGTTTGTTGGTTGGCTCAAATCCTGTTAATGCGACGCACGAAAGAATGGCCAAAGCCCATATAAATAAGCGGTGATTCTTCATAGTGATGACTCTGCTTGTTTGGTTAGGCACTCAAAAGAAGTGAATTTTGTGCGGGGTTTTATTTTAGTATTAGAGTTGTGACTGAGCAAACGATAATGGTTTAAATCGTAGTTCAAGAATAGGGACAGGAACGGTGTGTTACTAATTTTATGGACTGTAAACAAAAAAGGCTGGAAAACTCCAGCCTTTTTCTTTATCTCTTAGTTGAGTAAGCCTTGCAACAAGCCATTCAGCTTATGTACAAAAGCTGCTGGATCGTCAAGCTGTCCGCCTTCGCTCAGAATCGCTTGATCGAACAGGATATGCGTTAAATCTGCAAATCGAGCATCATCTTGCTCCGCCTTCATACGTACGACTAAGGAATGTGTTGGATTGATTTCAAATATAGGCTTTCTACCCATACCTAAACCACCCATCATTTGACCGGCATCTTTCATAATGCGCTCCATATTTAAGCTCATGCCATAAACATCAGCCACTAAACACGCAGGGGATTCGGTCAGACGATGACTCAAGCGTACATCACTGACTTTTTCACCTAATACATCTTTGATTTGTTTGAGTACGGACTCAAAATCATGACCTACTTCTTCTTGCGCTTTTTTATCTTCTTCGCTGTCAAACTGACTGAGATCTAGCTCGCCCTTAGCAACCGATTGTAAATGTTTGCCATCAAACTCGCTTAGATTGCTGACTAACCATTCGTCGATACGGTCAGACAATAACAAGACTTCAATGCCTTTTTTACGGAATATTTCCAAATGCGGGCTATTTTTGGCGGCGGCGAAGCTATCAGCGGTCACATAGTAAATATGCTCCTGACCTTCTTTCATGCGGCTAACGTAATCTTCCAGTGTTACATCGTGTTTACTGACATCTGTGTGGGTAGATGAAAAACGCAGTAATTTAGCAACACGCTCTTTATTGCCGTGGTCTTCAATAACGCCTTCTTTAATAACTGCGCCAAATTCCGTCCAGAATGTCTCATATTTTTCGGCTTCATTTTTAGCCAAATTTTCTAGCATTCCTAAAACTTTCTTTACCGCACCGGATTTAATGGTGCTAATTTGTTTGCTTTGTTGCAAAAGTTCACGCGAGACATTTAAAGGCAGAGAATTCGCATCGATAACCCCTTTAATGAAGCGCAGATAACGCGGCATTAATTGCTCTGCATCATCAGTGATAAAGACTTTGCGAATATATAACTTAACGCCATGCTTGGTATCACGATCCCATAAATCAAAGGGAGCGCGAGCCGGAACATACAGCAACAACGTATATTCGTTAGTGCCTTCCACTTTGCTATGGATGTGCGTTAGGGGATCTTGATAATCGTGACCGACGTGTTTGTAGAATTGATTGTAATCATCTTCAGAAATCTCTTGACGCGCTTTAGTCCAAAGAGCGGAGGCACTATTGACTGTTTCTTCAACAAGTTCTGGCACAGGCGTAACTTTGGCTTCAGTATTTTCTTCGCCGTTATCATCGTCGTTTTCTTCAGGCATAGGCGGCATAACTTCTTTGTCCATAACGATTGGCAAAGAAATATGGTCGGAGAATTTTCTAACAATGGAGCGGATACGGTAGCCGTCTAAAAACTCATCTTCCGCATCTTTTAAGTGCAACACGATTTCCGTGCCGCGTTTGGCTTTTTCTACAGATTCAATAGTGTAATCGCCTTCACCGGCTGATTCCCAGCGAGTGCCTTCGCTGCTGGGTGCGCCCGCTTTACGAGTGATTAAGGTGACTTTATCGGCAACGATAAACGCTGAATAAAAGCCAACGCCAAATTGCCCAATTAACTCGCTGTCCTTGGCTTGCTCACCCGTTAAGGCTTCAAAAAATTGCTTGGTGCCTGACTTAGCAATCGTTCCAATGTGTTCTTGCACCTCGCTACGGGTCATCCCTATGCCATTATCAATAATGGAGATCGTACGTTTGTCTTTATCAAATTCTAGGCGGATTTTTAGCTCGCTTTCGCCTTCATACAAGCTCTCGTTAGATAGGGCTTCAAAACGCAACTTATCAGCCGCATCGGAAGCATTGGAGATTAATTCTCGCAAAAAGATTTCCTTGTTGCTGTACAAGGAATGAATCATCAAATGTAATAAATGCTTTACTTCGGTTTGAAATCCTAAGGTTTCTTTGTGTGCTTCAACAGTCACTGGTGTCTCCTGGTTAATAAAAAAACAAATGTGGCGGGGATTTGGGGACACCTTAGGCTTTTTCAAGGCATTGGCTCGTACTATAGCCAGATCAGATTCGTATTAAGGCGGTTATTCTTGATTAATGCTATCTAACGCAATATCCACGACAGCTTGATAGCTCATTTCGCTGTTTAATTTTAGGTAATCTCTGACTTTGCGTTCAATCATGAGGTAATGTAAATCTGCTTCGCCCTTCAGCGTGTCGGCAATATGATCGGCTAAAAGATGCACAGTGATTAAATTGAGTACGCTACTGTCAATCTTAGACGTAAATAAATCCAAACGATGATGCATGCGAATGGCATCTACAAGAGCGGCGGGCAAATACCATGATCTCGCTAATAGACTGCCTAATTGTGCATGATTCATGTTAAACATCGCTTGCTCTGATTCTGTTATTTCGATTTCTAAGTTATAAAAATCTAAATGCGCTTTTAGATAATCTGGATATTTAGTCGCAATCAACGGCACTGCGGCATCATGAAATAAACCCAACAAATAAGCTTGATTAGGATCCATAGCTAAACGCTTGGCAATACTTGCGCCTATCATTGCGGTTTTTGTTGAATCATCCCAAAAGTTTTCCATCCCCTTAGGGAGTGGAACACTTTGACGTATTGATTCGGCGCTAATTAAATTGACTGTGCGATTAATGCCAATTAAGTTGACTGCTTCAAGAACGGAGCAAACTTTGTTACGCAGTCCGTAAAACGGCGAATTAACCGTTTTTAACAAGGCGGCAGAAAGGGCAATATCGGCAGCAATCAGTTGGGCAATAACGCGTAAATCAGGTGTTTTTTGGGCGAGTTCACGTTGAATATTCACTAAACTGGTGGGGCGCGGCGGAAATGAAAATTCAACAGACGGTGTTTTTGATGAAGATCTCTCTCTGTTAGAGTCTTTTACCGAAGTCTTTGATGAGTCAGAGTGTGCGCTATCTCTCACGGTGCTAGTTAATTCAACGACTTTAGCCTGTAATAACATGGGGCTAAAGGGTTTGGTCATGTAGGCATCTGCTTTTACCCGGATACCTTCTTTAATATCCTCGGGTCTCCCACGGGCGGTCAACAATAAAACCTTCATAAAAGAATGTCCGGGATTACGCTTAATGCAATCACATAATTGGTAACCGTTCATTTTTCCCGGCATCATGACGTCAGTAATGACGAGATCGGGCTTGAAGCTGGTCAGTAGTGGTACTGCGTCGTCTGCGGTATTGACAAGGGTGACTTGGTAATCTGGCGTATCTAAAGTAATCGCCAGAAGCTTTCTAAGATCATGATTATCATCAACAATTAATATCTTTGCTGTCATTATTCGTTACCTATAACAAAACTATCTGTACAAGTGCAATCTGATTTCACAAGGACTGTGTATCAAGAAATAACTTGAATCTACGCTTTGAATATGCGCAGTTGCCGGTAACTATGATATCCCTAAAGGACAAAGAATGTTATCGTTCAAGCATTCACACTCCATATGCACCTCAAAGTCAGAAACGAGTTATTGGTTTGAGATTATGTGCCTAATGAATACGAGCTTCAACACCGTTTTGATTCTGTATCATTCCATGAGCTCATTAACTTTTCTTAGCAATAACAAAGGACTAAATGGCTTCACCATATAATCATCGGCGCGTACTTTAATGCCTTTTTCGAGATCAGTGGCTTGGCTGCGGGCAGATAATAGAAGAACTTTAATAAATTGGAGCTGCGGTGTACTTTTAATGTATTCGCACAATTGAAAGCCGTCCATTTTTCCAGGCATCATAACATCAAGAACAACTAAACTGGGCTGGTGTTGAAGTATCAGCTCAAGTGCCTGGTCGCCATCGCAGGCTTCGATAAGTTCGAAACCCGTACCACATAATGTGATAGAGACTAACCGACGTAAGTCGGGATGATCATCTACAATTAAAACTTTCTTTTGCATAAAATTAATAGGTTAGTAGTGCAATCAGTAAACCGCCTGCGCCCAATTGATAAGTAACGCATAACTCCCATACTCTTTATTCGGTAACTTCTTCCAACTCAGGCGTGTTGAGATAGCTCGTGCCATGTAAGCTTTGATATTTCTTTTCAAATAACTCTTGCAAGGTATCAAACGGGATAGGCTTGCCTAACACGGTAACACCTTTAGGGAGTTTGCCACGTTTTTTTATTTCAGGCTTTTCGAGACCAGTAACAATAATAATATCCAAATTAGCATTACTTACCTCATTACGAACCGCTTTGACCATTTGAAAGCCATCCATGTTGGGCATTAACAGATCACTAATGAGAATATCCGGAGATGACGAGCCTACTTTAATTAGACCTTCGTAACCATCGGTTGCGGTTGTTATCTCTATGGGTATAGGCCAGTTAGCCATATTTAATTTGTAGAGCAATAACAAGTCTTGACTGTCTTCAACGATAACCACGCTTAATGAAGGGGGTTCGATTTGAAGCGGTACTTTTTTCAGCTTGCGATAGAGCTTGTCAACGGCTTCACGGGTATAGCGGCGATGTCCACCCGGTGTTTTCCACGATTCGACTAAACCCATATCTGCCCATAATTGAATGGTACGGGTCGTTACGCTCAAGAAGCGAGCGACATCTTTAGAGCTATAAACAATATCAGTTGGTTTTGTTGCCATGATTTTTCCAATTTGTTTTTTGTGATGGGCATATTGTAACTGTTTTTTCTGCTAATGCTACTATTTGACATTGAAATCAGAAAAAAATCGTCAAAATGAATTATCAGACGCAGTTATATAACTTTTGACGGGTTTAATCGAAGCAAACGCAGGCTCATAATTTAAGATAAGAGGCAGCACATTGACAATAGTCACCTAAATTTGGAGTAAAACAGCTCTTGTACTCCCAGAAAAAGTTTACTTAAGGAATGAGCATGGAATAACTAATAGCTGTGCTCGCTCCTAAAGCAATCTGAAAACACTGAAACTTTTTAGCTTAAAATTCAAAATGTACCCGTCCGTTATACATATCGACTGGCCCACGATCTGCGTTAAAAGCAGGATTGGAAATATGTTGATAATCCAGCGACAACCAAGTCGACGTGAAGACATGCCATTGATAGTAAATATCGACCACTTGCTCAGGTTGATAATTAATTTTGCCATCACCAATAAAACCATCCACACCGCCTTTGTTTAGATAGGCAACGTGTTGATCTGAAATCCAGCTCTGTCCATAAGCAATTCCCACTGAGTCTTTGTCGCGCCCCCAGCGCTCTCCTTTGATGGATGTACCGAATGAAAACGAGCGATCCGCCGGAACGTACGAATAAACCTCGGTCTCACCATCTGAATACATGCCTCTTAGAAAGAGCCCGATATCATCTGTGAGCGCTTGTTCCATATTAATGCCGATACCCATTTTTATATTGGGCTTTCTCACCCAGCAGAGATCAGGCGCATTGGCATTGCTGGATTCATAGTTATAAGACGTACAATTAGCCGCGCTTTTACTGGGATCTGCTTGATACGCTGCCATTGCGTCACTAAATCGCCCCGAGCGTTCACGGTTTCTATAACCGAGCAATCGAATCGCTCCAGGTTGATTTTTGATCGTATGCTTATGCTCAATTTCAATCTGATCGCCGTAATGTTCAAAAATATTAAAGTTTAGTGGCAAATCATTGGGGTCTTTGGGACCGGCAATGCGTGCAAATCGAAATACCCAATCATCATAATAAAACTCGCCAACAAAACCGAATGTATAGCCACGAGCATCGGCGGCAAAGTCATACGCTGCATTAGTCAGAAACGCCATATTAACGAATTGTCGGCGTAAATCAGCCGCGTAAGTGTTTCTATCAAAATAATCAAGAATACTGAAAGTCCCTGCGGTAAAAACAAACCGTCGACTGCTTACCGTACCGGCCAATTGCATAGGCCCCGATTTAAGCTCGCTAGTCGTACCGCCAAAGGGAATTGTTTGCCGATAAATGGCGCGTGATAAGTACCAGGTAGAATTTTCTGCGCCATTTTTTTGCAACTCAAAGTTTTGGATGCTGCCCCCTAAGCCCTTTAAGCCCGATAAGGGTAATTCAGAGATCATCTCAGGCGCCGCGTAAAATTCTGCACCTTGCCACGCTTTCAGTCCAACATAAACCGTTACGGTTGCGGTGAAGCCGCGTTCTGGGTCGGTTGTTAAGGAACTATTACTGCCATTTAAATTGGTGTAAGCCGCCGGAAAACCATTCTTAAAGGTGTAAATATAGGTTGCCTGTCCATAGGCATTCCACCATTCATCTTGCAGATTATGTAATCCCAAGCCTGATAAGCCACCGAGTAAAGAAAATTCGCTAGGGGATTGTAAAGCGGTTAAATTTTCGGCATGGCAGGGGGCGCTCAAACAACTAAAACCCGATAAGCAGATTGCGAGCCATTGATGCTGCGTATAATTTGGTGTGAACTGAGTTTTGTGCTTTTTTTTCATGAGAGTTAATGAGAGTTAATGAGAGTTAATGAGAGTTAACGCACAAAATATTCCAAAGCCAGATACGGACGACCAGTAGGTAAATTGTAGTAGCCACTTTATTCAAAAGTGGCATTGTTGCGCTAAAGTGGCTATTACAATTGTCTGAATTTTGTACACCTTTGTCATTATAGCTTTGCAAAATGACAGTTATTTGAAATCGATGTCAGCCCTTTTTTACAACAATAGACGACGTAGGTGGCGCTTCAGCCGCGATTTTCATGGCTCTACATGACACTGTACCCCAATAATTACCGTGTTATGTAGAGTTGAAGAGGACGCCTTACGAGTGAGTTGTTGTACAATGTTTTTAAACAAAGCGCTTTAGGAGGTAAGTACAATGAATACCAACCCATTAACTTATGATGATATTTTAAGGCTCTTCCAGGAAACCAACCTGTTAATGAAGGCGTTGTTTGTAAGTCAGAAGGAAACGGATCGTAAATTTCAGGAAACCAGCATAGAAATCAAAGCACTAAACGAGAAAACGAGTCGAGAAATCAAGGCAATCAATGAGTCCATTGGACGGTTGGGTAATCGCTTAGGTGATTTTGTGGAAGAAATGGTGCGACCTGCGTCGGTGCGCTTGTTTCGTGAGCAAGAGATCGATGTTCACGAAGTGCATCGTGGCGTAGAAGCAAGCCGAGGCGGAGAAGATATTGAAATTGATTTGCTGGTGGTCAACACGCGTGATGTGGTGGCTGTTGAGTGTAAGAGTAGTCTCAGTATTGATGATGTGAATCAGCATTTAACCACCTTAGCTAAGTTTAAAAGAATGCTGCCGAGCTATGCGAAAAAAAACGTGATGGGCGCGGTAGCCGCGATGACCTTACCAGATAATGTTGCACGTTATGCGTATCGTAAAGGGTTGTTTGTCATTTCACAATCGGGTGATCATTTGATGATTCGTAATGACGCAAAGTTTAAGCCGCAGATTTGGTAAGCATGTTGGTCATAGTTAGTGTCTGTGCACGAGCGATCTTGATGGTGGTATCACAATACAGCATTTTAAAAGTCGACTAAGATAGCTAAAGCAAATTTATCCCTACCTACAAAACTAAAAAAACATTGAATATGCTCTAACCCGCTGAAATCCCCTCGCTATGAATAAAACTAAACGATTGACTATTTTTGAACGCTTGTCGGTTACCATGCCCAAACCGACTACGGAGCTAAACTATTCATCCCATTTTGAATTATTAATTGCCGTTGTGCTATCCGCACAAGCGACGGATATCGGCGTTAATAAAGCCACAGCAGGATTATTTCCCGTCGCAAATACACCAGAGCAACTACTGGCTTTGGGTTTAGAAGGACTGAAGGCATACATCAAAACCATCGGGCTATTTAATAACAAAGCGGCGAATATCATACTGCTTTGTCAACAATTATTGGATCGCCATCAAGGTCAAGTACCGCAAACGAGAGCTGAATTAGAGGCGCTGGCGGGTGTGGGTAGAAAAACCGCTAATGTCATATTGAATACCGCGTTTGGACAGGAAACAATTGCGGTTGACACCCATATTTTTCGTGTTGCCAATCGGACAGGCTTAGCGCCTGGTTCAACAGTACTGGCTGTTGAGCAGAAGCTCATGCGCTGGACATCCCGTCAGCATAAAAAAAATGCTCATCATTGGCTTATATTGCTGGGGCGTTATACTTGCACCGCTAGAAAACCGAAATGTCACATCTGTCTCATTGCCGACTTATGCGATTATCCGTCCAAAACGACTTAAGAGCATCGCGTTGATTTTCTGCCCAAACATTGTATTTTTTTGTAACCCAAGTATATTTATGGTGCGTTTAGCAACATATCGCACCTTAAATTGGGTCGTGGCGTGTTTGCGACGAGGCATCTTACTCATCTTACCTAGGAAATTATTATGAAAAAATTTAACCACTCTCCTTTAGCAGCGGCTATGGGTGTTGCTTTTATTTCTACTTTTACAGCAGTAACCGCTAGTGCAGAAGCGAATCCATTTGGCATTAACGAAATGTCTGCGGGTTATATGCAAGTGGCTGAAGCCGCTAAAACTGCTGAAATGGCTTGCGGTGCTAACATGCCTGGTATGTCAACGGCTAACAAAACAACCGAAGGCGCTTGCGCTGGCAACAAAACCCCAACGGCTAATAAAACAGCGGCAGCTGAAGGCAAATGCGGCAATATGATGGACGGCGACAAAATGAAAAAAGGCATGGAGTCTGCCTGTGGTGCTATGATGAAAGGTAAAGAAGGTGCGTGTGGTGAAATGGCAAAAGGCGAAGGCATGAAAGGTAAAGAAGGCGCATGTGGTGCCGGTATGAAAATGCCTGAAGGCAAATGCGGCAGCCAATGTGGTGAAAACATGCAAAGTTGCACCGATGCTAAAGCGAAAGAAGGCGCGTGTGGCGCACAAATGAAAGGCTGTGGCGAAGGAATGCAAGGCTGCGCTGAAATGATGAAAGGCAAAGAAGGTGCTTGTGCAGCGGCTAAAACACCTGCTGCACCAGCGGCGGCTGTCCCTGCTGCTCCAGTGCCTGCGCCAAAAAAATAATCGACCCCACGATTTAATCAGTATCCAGAAGGTGGCTTATGCCACCTTCTTTTTTCACATCAACTCTTTGTAGGTGTTCTTATGGACACACGTGTTACTCGCAAACATGCGGCGGGCTTAGGCTTACGTCGTTCATTTATCAGTCAAATTCTTGCCGCCCCCCCCGAATCTGTCAGTTTTTATGAAATTGCACCAGAAAATTGGATTACGATTGGTGGCAAATTGGGCAAGCAATTGCGTACCTTAACGGAGCAATTTGATTTTGTCTGTCACGGCTTATCGTTATCACTCGGCGGCAGCGACCCTTTGGACGAAAATTTTGTGCATGACATCAAACGTTTTATGCAAACTCATCAGATAAAGTTTTATAGCGAACATTTAAGCTATTGCAGTCAAGATGGGCATCTTTACGATTTAATGCCTATCCCTTTCACTGAAGCAGCGGCGGCTCATGTGGCGGGTCGTATTGCGCGTGTTCAAGATATTTTGGGACATAAAATCGCGCTTGAAAATGTCTCCTATTACGCCGCGCCAGGCCAAGAAATGAGCGAAATTGATTTTTTTAATACCGTCGTTGAAAGCGCTGATTGCAATGTCTTGATCGACATCAATAATATCTATGTCAATAGCGTCAACCATAACTATGATGCCAAAGCGTTTTTAAAAGCAATGCCTTGGCATCGGGTTGCCTACGCGCATATTGCGGGTCATTACGTGGAAGCTGAGGATTTTTTGGTCGACACACACGGCGCGGAAATTGTGGATCCCGTGTGGAGCTTGTTAGACCAAGCCTATGACCTATACGGCATCTTTCCGACACTGTTAGAACGTGACTTTAATATTCCACCGATGGCGGAGTTATTGCGCGAAGTCGATACCATTAACGCAATGCAAACCGCTTGGCAGCAGCGCCATGCTCAACAGGCTTGATTATGCGCGTAGATTTTAGAGCCAAACAACGTGAATTTGCGGCATTTATCCGCGATCCTGAGCACAATCCTGCGCCAGAGGATGTTCCCGCTGCGCGGATCAGCATGTATCGAGAATTATTTTTCAATAATATTGATAATTTCTTATCCAGTAACTTTCCTGTATTACGCACCCTCCTCAGTGACCAACAGTGGTTTGCCTTAGCGCAAGATTTTTTTGCCAAACATCCTTGTAAAACCCCTTATTTCACTGAAATTCCTGAAGAGTTTTTGCTCTATTTGCAAAATGAACGCACTAACGCCGAAGATTTGCCGTTTTTGTTAGAGCTGGCGCATTACGAATGGGTAGAAATGGCCTTGTCTATCGCACACGATGACAATGTAATTAATCCAGCCATGCCGGATGAATGGTTGACGCAAACGATTCAGTTATCACCGCTGGCGTGGTCGCTGGCTTATCAGTATCCGGTACACAAAATAGCCCCCAGCTATTTGCCGTTAACGCCGCCTAGCCTACCCACGTTTATCGTGGTGTATCGTGATGTCAGTGATGAAGTTAATTTCCTTGAAATCACCCCGATGACTTACCATTTTTTAGAATTAATTCAGCAAGATGGCGGTGCGTTGGTGGCCGATTGCTTCAAGCAAATCAGTGCAGAATCGCCGACACTCAGCAGCGAGGTGATCATTAGCGGTGGTTTACAAATCCTTGCGATGCTGTATCAAAAAGGAATTGTTGGCTTAGTTGCAAAATAAGATGAGTGGTGAGCAGTCATTTCTGCTCACCCGCATTTGGTAGACGATTAAAAGATCTAGCTCTCTGAGCGAGGTGATTGTGCAGAACGCATAAATGAAATAGGTGCTTGCTCTTCATCGTCAAACGTGACCATTTCCCAAGCATCGGTGTCGGCAAGTAAGGTGCGTAATAATTTATTGTTCAAACCATGCCCCGATTTATAGCCGGTAAACTCACCAATCAAGCTATGTCCTAATAAATATAAATCACCAATTGCATCGAGAATTTTGTGTTTAACAAACTCATCAGCGCAACGCAGTCCGTCTTCATTAAGAATCTTGTCATCGTCAACGACAATCGCATTATCTAAACTGCCACCTAAGGCAAGATTGTTCTGACGCAACATGTCGATATCTTTCATAAAGCCAAACGTTCTAGCGCGACTGACTTCTTTTACAAAGGTTGTTGATGAAAAATCCATCGTGGCGGTTTTGACATCCTCTTCAAAGGCTGGATGTTCAAAATCTATGGTAAAGGTCACTTTAAACCCATCAAACGCTTCAAAAGATGCCCATTTATCGCCTTCTTCAACACGCACACTGCGCTTGATACGAATGTATTGTTTGGGGCTGTCTTGCTCTTCTACGCCAGCTGATTGCAGCAAAAATACAAAAGGGCCAGCGCTACCATCCATAATCGGCACTTCTGCTGCACTGACATCGATCATGGCGTTATCAATCCCTAGTCCTGCAAATGCCGATAATAAATGTTCTATGGTGGATATTTTGACATCACCAGCAACCAAGGTGGTCGATAAGACGGTTTCACCCACATTGCCCGGCGTTGCTTGGATCGTAACTGGCTCTGGGAGATCAACGCGACGGAATCGAATGCCCGTATTGGGTTCGGCAGGTCGCAAGGTTAAAAAGACTTTTTCGCCCGTGTGTAAGCCTACGCCGGTCGCTCTAATGGTATTTTTTAAAGTTCGTTGTTTAATCATAAAGTGTCATGGTCAATTTACTGCCCACTATTGGGTTTTATGGCGCAATACTATCATAAATAATCGGCAAAACAGAATCGCCTAAAGTAGATGCCCGATCATAGCACTCAGCAGTGGCACTCTCGCGAACCGAGCCTCTTCAAGCTAGCTGATTATTTGTATACTCAACGTGTACCCTTGCTTTGTTGAAGTATCAGATAAAAAACACATTTTCAGTTAAAATGAACCTCCATTTAACGCTGCCCGCTGCCCAAAGCAGTTGGCTATTTTTGTCAGGAACTATTAATCGCTATGAAAACTATACACTTAGTCAGTGTTATTACCATGACACTACTCGCCGGTTGCGCGTCCACACCAGAATCCGCACCCGAACCTAAAGTAGAAGAAAAAATCCAAACCAACGATTTTCCTACCCGTGATCGGGTGGAATATGTTTTAAATTGTGTGGCTCAACATGGAGGATTGAGTTATATCAACCAATATGCTTGTGGTTGCAAAATAGACAAAATTGCAGAGAAGCTGTCTTTTGCGGACTACGAAGCCGCTAAAACCTTTAATTATTTAAAAAGCACACCGGGCGAAAGTGGCAGTGTGTTTCGTGATCCTAAGCAATCTAAAGACTTGCGTACTCAACTCAAAGACGCCGAAGAGTTTGCCGAAAAAAGCTGTTTTGTAAAATAATCCGTACCGTGCGGTTTAATGAGGCAAATCTTATTGATTAATATCAGGAGATATACGATGAAAAAAACGTGTTCAGGATTGTTATTGGCCACCTTGTTAAGTTTTGCAGTATCAGCGGCTGAATTGGATCGCTTGACGATTGAACAGCAACTAAAAGCGGCAAATCACACGCATCCCACCGATTTACGCCGTAAGGATTTAACAGATTTAGATTTATCTGGGTTGGATTTTAAAAATGCGGATTTATGGGGCTCCGATTTACGTCGTGCCAATTTTAGTCATGCGGATTTATCTGGCTTAAATCTGGATTTGACGGTCATGTCAAAAATCAATTTGTCGGCTGCTAATCTGAGCCGTAGCAGTATTTTTGGTGTTCATATGGGCGGGGCTAATTTACGCCATGCGAATTTAAGCGGTAGCCGATTTATCGCCAACCTAGATCGTGCGGATCTCAGTCAGGCTAATCTTAGCCATGCCAATTGGGGCGTTGATATGCAGAATCAGCCTATGGGATTGATGCGAGTTAGCTTAAATAATGTCAATTTATCGGATGCCAACCTAAGTCATGCCAATCTCAATCGTGCCTTACTGCGCTATGCCAATCTACGTGGGGCGAATTTGCAACAGGCAAATTTATTTGGCGTAGATCTTTCCGGTGCTGATTTAACAGGTGCGGACTTATCGGGTGCCGATTTATCAGATAGCTTGCTTGAAGATACTAATTTTGCAGAGGCTAACTTAACGGGCACGGTGTTTTCGGGCGTTAAAGATAAAGCTCTGCTTAAGGGTTTAAGTACCAGCAAGCATCTGGAATCGGCGGTATTTAAATAGTAAGAACGTGTCGTAATCGACTTTAAATGACAGCTAAAGCCGATTCGACCACTTGATTGAGGCTTAAAGATCAAAATGGGCAGCTAAACCGAAAATAATCTGATGATTAACTGTTTCCGTGTTAATCGAGCCACCACCGTTCAATTCGGCCTGAACATCAGCATACGTCAATTTGTATTCAGCAAAGCCTGAGATAAAACTATAAATATCGTAATTGATACCCATCATGCCATTGACGGCTGGGCCTGCGCCCCATTGGTACTCGTAAGTGTTGACCCCGTTGATACTCGCTTCAACATGAGGAATGACGAACCCTGCACCGAGTCCGCTATATAATTGCATCCGTCCTAATAAGCTTTGATCGCGTTGTCCGGCTGGAAACCAGCGATATTCACCATTAAACGTCAACGCATTTAAGCCGTGCGACATATTGAAATCTTGAATGGTATTTGAAATAGGCTGATTGCCGCCCACGGCAACACCATTGCGTACACCATTCACATTAACCGTTTCGCTGTACTGCAAATAGTTTTTCAAATGACTGAAATCAACCGATACCCCCCAATTTGGCGCGTCTTTAAACCAGTAACCTATTCGCGCGCCATAAAAAATAGGCTCTTCAAAGGAATTATCTTCCCAACTCACATCATGAAAATTCATGTTGGTATTGCCTTGCGTCAAATTCAAATCGCCATTATCAACCATTGACTGGCCAGCATATAAAGCTAGATTGATTTCAGCGTTTGCGGTTGATGCCATTGAGAAAATAGCGCATAACGCGAATAATTTCACGGGGGTTGATTGACATAGCGCGGTGGCAGCGAGTTGTTTCATCAGTGGTTTCCTATTTAAATTAATAATTAAGTTGAGCTGTTAAGTCGTCGTGCATTAGTTTTTTAACAAAATCGGGAGCGGAAGACCGCTCTCACAGATATTCATAATGTTGAAAAACTGATGACCTCCTACTTAGTGCTTTCAGCTTTTTGTTAGCGGGTGTAAAGGCTTGCAGCGTTTGTGTCATATGCAAAAACGCGGTTCTAAAACAGAGTTTAGGTCATTAGCGGCGTCGTTTGCCACGGACAAGAGTTAATAACCCTATAAAATTTCTGTTATGAACGCGGCGATTCTACCTTATGAAATCTTGTTAGGCAATCTGCAATATTCATAAGGTCTTAAAAATCAATTGGTTAATTATTTTCTGCGTATTAATAGCGTGCCACTGAACGATCACATTCGCAAGACCAAGCATCAATCCCGCCTTTGAGATTGGCAATGTCTTTAAATCCAGCTTGCTCAAGGTAGCTGGCGGCTTGTTGGCTACGCATTCCATGATGACAAATGACGACGATTTCCTGATCTTTATTCAGCTCACTGATTCTTTGTGGTATTTGATTGAGTGGAATTAAGACGCTTCCGGCGATTTTGGCGTAATTAAATTCGTGCGGCTCTCTTACATCCAACAAAAATATAGACGTTTTGTGATCGAGCTTCATTTTTAAATCGATAACTGACAGTTGTTTGATAGACATCTTATTCTCTATTGATAAATCGTTGTAGACGTTGCAGTGCAATGGACATTTTATCGATTGGCAAGGTATAAGCAAAGCGTAACATGTGAGGCGCGTTATATTCGCCAAAGTCTTTACCAGGCGTTACCGCAACCCCTTCTTCTTCTAACAAATCCAATGCAAATTGCCCGCTATTGTCCGTAAAATGTGCTGCATTGGCGTATATATAAAATGCACCATCTGGTTTAATGGGAATGTCAAAGCCCATGCGTAGTAAGCCTTCATAAAGAAAATCACGGCGCATTGCCAGCTCGGCACGACGCCGTTCAAGCTCAATTTGAGTCTCTTCAGCAAAAGCCGCAATAGCGGCATATTGTGCCACCGTTGAGGTTGCGATAAATAGATTTTGTGCCATTCGTTCGATTACGCCTATAAACTGCTCCGGCACAACGAGCCAACCAATACGCCATCCTGTCATCCCAAAATATTTTGAAAAGCTATTGATAACAAACACTTGATCGCTAAACTTCAAGGCACTAACCGCCTCCCTACCATAAACTAAGCCGTGATAAATCTCATCTGAGTAAAAACAACCGCCTAAATCGTCAACCATTGCCACGGCTTGTTTTAAATCATCGGCATCAATAAGTGTTCCAGTTGGATTGGAGGGCGAGGCGACCAACACCGCTTTAGTTGAGTCCGTCCAATGCTGTTTGATTATTTGTGCATTCAGGTGATAACGGGTCGTTTCATCAACAGGAATAGCCTGTACACGGCCCTCTAGCAAGGTCACAAAGTTTCGATTACAGGGATAACACGGATCTGCCAGCAAAACCTTATCGCCCGCATTTAGACTGCTTCCCAGTGCCAGTAATAATGCGCCAGATGCACCTGGCGTAATAAAAATACGCTCTACTGGCACTGATATTCCCTGACGCTGATAAAAATCGGCGATTTCCTTACGCAAGTGTGGTAGGCCGGCAGCCGGCGTGTACTTAACTTCACCGCTTTGTAATAAGTGGATACCTGCGTCTATGATGGCTTGTGGGGTTGGAAAATCGGGCTCGCCAATTTCCATGTGAATGATCGAGCGCCCTTGATCTTCAAGTTGTTTTGCCCTACGTAATAAATCCATAACGTAAAATGGGGAAATGCCTTGTGTTTTTTTTGCTGGATTTGCAGCCATTGATGCGCTCTCTAAAAAACCGGCAATGATACCAATAATCCTTGCTTACACTTTAATATTCTGCTAAAAAAGCGCGGTTTTAATCATTTTGAGTTGGAGTTAATGGATGACCAGTAGTGCTAAAACAGGTGCATCACCTTTTACCTTTACACCTTATGTGGAAACAGAGGGTGAAGAATATATGAATGAAGATCAATTAAAGCATTTTGAGAACATTCTAAAAAAATGGAAAGCAGAATTGATGAATGAGGTGGATCGCACCGTACATCATATGCAAAAAGATGCAGCTAATTTCCCCGATCCCAATGATCGGGCAACCCAGGAGTCAGAATTTAGTTTGGAATTAAGAACCCGTGATCGTGAACGTCGACTCATTAAAAAAATTGACGAGGCGCTTAAGGAAATTGAATCAGGCGATTATGGTTTTTGCGAATCTTGCGGTATCGAGATTGGTATTCGCAGATTAGAAGCCAGACCCACCGCAACGCTGTGTATTGACTGCAAGACATTGGACGAAATACGCGAAAAACAAATGGGCTAAACGCCAAGCGTATCCCTGCACGATCGTGCAACAATCCCCCGCTCTTATTGGCCGGTTTGCGCCATCGCCCACCGGCCTCCTTCATTTAGGTTCGCTTTATACCGCGCTGGCTAGTTTTTTAGCTGCGCGTTCTCAGCAAGGTCAATGGTTATTACGCATTGATGATTTAGATACGCCTCGCAATTGTAAAGGCTCGATCGAGTCCATCTTAACAACCTTAGACATTTACGGCTTACATTGGGACAGAGATGTTTTTTATCAAAGCCAGCAATTGACCCATTATGAAGACGCATTGAATCAACTAGAGGCGCTGAACAAACTTTATCCTTGTGTTTGTAGCCGGAAAATGCTCGAGTCAACTCGCTATGCAGGACATTGCCGTCACCTATCCGCTGTCCCCAGTACCGCTTTCGCACTCCGTGTTAAAACCGACGCGCAGTGGCTGAGTTTTGACGATGAATTACAAGGCACGGTACGCGCCCAGGCAGACGATCAAGGTGATTTTATCATTAAGCGCAAAGACCAGATTTTTGCGTATCAATTTGCTGTGGTTATTGATGATGCTCAGCAGCATGTCAATCAAGTGGTACGCGGTTGCGATCTGCTAGACTCCACGCCTAAACAACTTTATTTACAGCAATTGTTAGGTTTGCCGCGTCCGCATTATCTGCATGTACCAATTATTATTGATCAGCAATGTCAGAAATTAAGTAAACAAACCTTAGCGAATGCGGTGAGTTTAAAGTCGCCCGCTAAGGTGTTATTTCACTTATTAAACCTACTCAAACAACAGCCCCCTCGTGAGCTTGAATATGCCTCAACTCAAGAAGTGCTAGCTTGGGGGATTTTACATTGGAATCCTCAGCCACTAAAAAATCTGCGGATGATGTATCTACCCGATGTTTTAAGCAAATGAGCTTAAATGTTTATCGTGTGCGGAGAGAGATTTGTCAGAAGAATTATCAACGACATACGCTTTGCCAGGTTTTTTGGCAACGGGACAATCGATACTGAAACGTTGTACAGGTTCATCTAATCGAATCGCGGTCAATTGCCCGCCCCATAAACAGCCGGTGTCAATCGCATAACAATTTGAGCCTTCGTAATAGCCTAAGGTTGACCAATGACCGCAGACAATTCGCATATTGGCACTACGACGACCCGGGACATCAAACCAAGGTATTAGTCCTTTAGGTTGGCTGCCGATAGGGCCACTGTTGGCAAAATCCAACCGCCCTTCATTGTCGCAATAACGCATACGCGTGAAGCAGTTAATAATAAATCGTAACTTTGCCGCCCCTTTTAAATTAGACGACCAAATATTGGGCTTATTGCCATACATTTGCTTTAAAAAGTTGGCATAGTCCGCCCCTTGCAGGGTTGCTTCAACAAGAGCCGCCATTTTTTGGGTTTTTTTAAAATCCCATTGCGGAGGTAAACCGGCATGGATCATACAAAAATCATCGTTATGGTAAAACAACGGCCGATGACGTAACCAGTGAATTAATTCATCGCAATCATGCGCTTCAAGTACCGCCGATAAGGCGTCTTTTTTGTGGGCTATTTTGGGATTGCAGTATGCCGCCAGCAAGTGCATATCATGATTACCTAACACCGCAACCGCTGAATCCCCCAGCGCTTTAATAAAACGCAAAGTTTCTAATGAATGAGGGCCACGGTTAACTAAATCACCGGCAAACCAGAGAGAATCGTTTTGTTTATCGAATGAGATCAAATCAAGCAGTCTTAACAGCTCGTTAAAACAGCCCTGAACATCTCCAATAGCGTAAATAGCCATTTAACTAATGCAAAGTCCTTGGAATAGATAAAGTAAATTTGGGGATAGTGGCATCAAAATCTTCACCTTCATCGGAACGCAGGGTATAGCTACCCTCCATTGTTCCCACCGAGGTTTCAATAATCGCACCGCTGGTATAGCGAAAGCTATCACCGGGTTTAAGATAAGGTTGCTCACCAACAACACCCTCACCTCTCACTTCTTGAATTTTGCCGTTGGCATCGGTAATGAGCCAATGGCGCGTCAGCAGCTTTGCCGGAATATCGCCTTTGTTGCTAATGGTAACGGTATAGGCAAAAACAAACCGACCTTGCTCAGGCAATGATTGGGCGGCGATATAAAAAGGCTGTGCTTCAATAATGATTTTGTTTTTTTCGTTCATTTGGACATGAAAGAGATTAATAATGACGCTATTATTTCAACGTAACTTAACCTTAAACGCAAGCAGTGTCTTTTATTGAGGCTAAAAACATTGATAACATCGAATTATTATCTGATTATTTTGAGTCAAAAGCCTCTACATACGAAAGTAGCAGACAAAAAAAAGGCGGTCTAGGTAGACCGCCTTAAGAGTATTAGGAAGGATATAACGCAACTTTCAGCTAGGAGACTCAATCAAGAGCCTTAAAAGTTAGGTTAATCATATCAACTGACAATGCAAATAAAAATGTGACATATTGTCGCAGGCATGGTACAGAACCTAATAGCCATCAAAAGATATCTCACCGTTACCATAGAATCGCTTTATTATAGCGACTTTCATCATTAACTATTTTTATCACATGCTTTCTCACGTCTCGCCCAAATCCGAGTTCTCAGCTCGGCAAAATTTAAGATGGCTTTTTATTCTGAGAAATTTAATGATCCTCAGCGAATCATTGCTTATCATCATTTCTGTTTATGGTTTAAACATTCGTCTGCCAGAACAGCAGCTTTGGTTGGTCATGTTATTAATCTGTGCGGCCAATATTTACACCTCAATTCGCTTACATGCAGAAGAGCCAGTGACAGAAATAGATATTTTCAGCCAATTGGTTGTCGATGTTGGCGCAATCGGCTTGCTCTTGTATTTAACCGGAGGCGCATCCAATCCGATTATCTGGGTGTTCTTGTTACCGGTGATTATTACGGCGATCATGCTGCCACAATCTTATGCTTGGTATATGGTGATACTGACCACCACGATGTACACCATACTCATGACATTTAATATTCCATTACCCGCCATAGAACCGCATTCACCTAATCTACAGATGATTCATTCTGGCTTTGGTAGTTATGAAATGTTGCAGCAGGCACATGCGATTAATGACCGGCATTATTTTAATCTGCATGTGTTTGGCATGTGGTTCGGTTTTGTATTTAGCGCCGGATTAGTGGCTTTTTTTGTCGTTGAATTAGCCAAGACACTCAAAATTCAAGAGCGTAATTTAGCCGATGCCCGAGAAAGTGCTTTACGTGATGAACGTGTCGTAGCCCTAGGGACGCTCGCTGCCAGTGCCGCACATGATATGGGAACGCCCTTAGGAACGATGGCAATTGTTGCGCATGAGCTGGAAAATGAGTATCCAGAACATCGATTTCCAGATTTACATGAAAAGACACTGATCATCCAGCAACAAATCGAACGGTGTAAACAAGCGTTATCCGTGATGTCAGAATCGGCGGGCGAGTTACGCGCCGAATCTGGGCGCATGACGACGTTGACAGAATACATTGATGATGTCATTAATCAATGGCGCACCCATAAGCCTACTGCAAAACTTAATTTTTTTATTGATGCAAACATTGAAACTCAGGCTAAAATCATTGCCGAACGCACACTCACACATTCTCTCATTAATATTCTCAACAATGCAGCTGAAGCCTCTCCCCCGGAAAAGGGCGTTGACTTTCATGCGTCATGGGATTTATACCAAGTCAAAATCATTATCAGAGACTTTGGCCCGGGCTTACCTTCTGGTGTGGCAGAAATAGCGGGAAGACAACCGGTTGTTAGTAAAAAACGTGGCTTAGGTGTTGGACTTTTCCTGACCTATTCGACGATCAATCGCTTAGGTGGAAAAATCAATCTATACAATAGTGAAACGGGTGGTGCATGTGCAGAAATAACTTTACCTCTTTTAAATACGGAGAAAAACGATGACAATCCCGGAACTGGACAAGCCCCGTTTATTACTGGTTGATGATGATGAGACCTTTTGCAAGGTACTCAAATCAGCGCTGGAAAAAAGAAATTATGAAGTAATTGCGGCGAATAATGTGGCGGATGGCGTGGCATTGGCGGAGCAATATTTGCCAGAATATGCCGTGATTGACTTGCGTATTGGTTATGAATCGGGGTTGGAGTTAGTGAAAAAATTAATCTCCTTAGATGATAATACGCAAATTATCATGTTGACGGGATTTGCCAGCATCGCCACCGCCGTCGAAGCCATTAAACTGGGAGCGGTGCATTATCTGACTAAACCCGCTAATGCTGATGAAATTGTCAACGCGCTCAATCGTAACGAAGGTGACTCTTCCGTCTCCATCAGCGAAAACCCCTTATCGGTGAAGCGGTTAGAATGGGAACACTTACAAAAAGTCTTAATGCAATATGAGGGCAATATTTCAGCCGCTGCCAGAGCCTTGAACATGCACCGCCGCACTTTACAAAGAAAGCTCGATAAACGACCGGTGCGAGATTAGTGATAGCGATGACGGCTTTATCTGCTTATTTATGTCCAGTTTGTACAGCCCCCTTGGCATTAGCCGCAACCGGCAAATCTTATCAGTGCGTACAAGGTCATTGTTTTGATCTTGCCAAAGAAGGCTACCTTAATCTATTGCCAGTGCAACACAAACATTCCAGCGAGCCCGGCGACAGCAAAGCCATGCTGAATGCCAGACGCGCTTTTTTAGAAGCCGGTCATTACGAACCGCTGGCAAATGCCATTAGCGCAATACTTAACAACGAAGCGACGGCGATGAATCAGCCCTTACGTCTGTTGGATATCGGTTGTGGCGAGGGCTATTACTCCCGCAAAATCCACATGATGCTGCCAAATATTGAGTGGCACGGGTTAGACATTGCCAAATTTGCAATAGCCGCAGCCGCTAAAAAATTACCCAACGCGCATTATGTCGTTGCCAGTTCTAAACGCTTACCTTATTGCGACCAGTATTTTGATGTGGTATTGCGGGTATTTGCGCCATCCGATGAAGACGAGTTACAGCGCGTGCTTAAACCTTTCGGTCGCTTGCTGATTGTCACGCCCGGGCCTAGACATTTGGCGCAATTAAAAGCATTTATTTATCATGATGTCAGAGAACATGCTGATGCCATCGCATGTCCCGCTGGATTTACTCGAATCACTAGCCAACGACTGAGCTATTGGCTTGAGACCTATCCTAGCGAGCGAGCCGCCTTGTTGCAAATGACCCCTTTTGCCTGGCGAGCTAATTATGAGCGCCAACAAGCCTTGCAAGCGCCTGAAATACTGCGTATAGAAACAGATTTTATTTTAAGCTTGGCCGAAAAAAACTGCTGAGAGCCGCCCTTACCCGCTCGTCGTTTTACCACGACCGAATCCAAACGACTCGGCTAACATCAAGCCAACGCCCACCGTAATCGCGGCATCGGCAATATTGAACGCAGGCCAATGCCAACTGCCATAATAAACATCTAAAAAGTCAATCACATAGCCATAAGCCACGCGGTCAATCAAATTGCCGATAGCACCGCCTAAAATTAACGACAAAGCCACTGCCAACAAACGTTCTTGATTGTGTAAACGAGTCAGCCATACCGTAATGCCTATACTGACGACTAAGGCTAAGCCAGCAAAAAACCAACGCTGCCAGCCGCCTGCGGTACTCAGAAAACTAAAAGCCGCACCGGTATTGTGAACATACGTTAGGTTGAACGAGGGCAATAAAGGAATAGATTGATAGAGCGGCATGTTGGCGTCTATGGTCAACTTGCTGACTTGATCCAAAATTAACGCCAACAAGGATAGCCATAAATACTTAAGCATACTGCCTCACTTCACCCTCGCCAAAAACATTGTCAACACAGCGTCCACATAATTCAGGATGTTCAGCATGATGCCCCACATCGTCACGCTGATGCCAGCATCGGACGCATTTAGTCTGAGCGGAGGCGATCACTTTTAATTTTACCCCAGCCATGTCCGTGCTAACGGCATCATCTGGGCAGAGTTGCTCGTTCAAGACCGTTGCTTTAGAGCAAATAAAAATAAAGCGCAGCTCGTCTTCCATTTTGCCGAGTTCAGCGCAGCAAGCATCGGAGCAATAAAGCTCGATTTCAGCATTTAAAGAAGCACCGATATCGCCTTTGGCGCGACTTTTTTCCAGTTCTTTACTGACTTCTGTGCGTATTGCCATCAGCGTTTGCCAAAATTCACGGTTTAAGGGTGACTCCGCCGTCAATGCCGACAAGCCTTCATACCAGGTTTCTAAGAAAACAGACTCACTGCGTTGTCCGGGCAAATACTGCCAAATTTCATCGGCGGTATAACTTAAGATGGGGGCTAACCAGCGCGTTAAGGCTTCTAGCACATGATACATCGCGGTTTGTGCCGAACGCCGCGCCAAACCGTCAGTCTTAGCGGTGTACTGACGGTCTTTAATAATGTCCAGATAAAAACCACCTAAATCAATCACACAAAAATGATGTACTTTTTGGTAAATCGTCTGAAATTGATACGCCTCATAAGCCGCTTTGACTTCTTCTTGCAATTGATAGGCGCGATCAATCACCCAGCGATCCAGTGCCACTAGATCATGATTTGCAACACGATGTTGAGCGGGATCAAAATCATCCAGATTAGAGAGCAGAAATCTAGCGGTATTGCGAAGGCGACGATAGCCATCTGAGGTGCGTTCGAGAATTTCATCCGAAACACGCATTTCACCACGATAATCGGTTGAGGCAACCCACAAGCGCAACACATCCGCGCCCAGATTTTTCATTACCGATTGGGGCGGAATCACATTACCCTTGGATTTGGACATTTTTTCGCCTTTAGCATCGACGGTAAAGCCGTGTGTCAACACCGCTTTGTAGGGTGCAACGCCATTCATGGCGATCGATGTTAATAACGAGGACTGAAACCAGCCACGGTGTTGATCCGAGCCTTCCAAATACAGATCGGCTGGAAAATGCAAGCCCTCTCGACGATTAAGCACAGCGGCGTGGGTTACTCCGGAATCAAACCAAACATCTAAGGTATCCGTGATTTTATCGTAATTTGCCGCCGTATCGCCCAGCACGTCAGCCGGCGTTAACTCAAACCAAGCGTCAATGCCACGCTGCTCAATACGCAGCGCAACTTGTTCGATCAACGCTGGCGTGTCAGGATGCAATTCCCCCGTTTCTTTATGCACGAACAATGCAATGGGTACGCCCCAGGTGCGCTGCCTTGAGATACACCAATCAGGTCGACCCTCTACCATGCTTTCAATTCGCGCTTGTCCCCAATCAGGAATCCATTCAACACGTTTGATGTCTGCCAAGGCTTGCTCACGGAGATGATTTTTATCCATCGCAATAAACCATTGTGGCGTGGCGCGGAAAATAATCGGAGTATGGTGTCGCCAGCAATGTGGATAGCTGTGTAATAAGGCATGGTGATGCAATAATTTGCCCTTTTTCTCAAGTACCTCAATAACTTTCGCATTAGCATTAAACACATGATTACCAGCAAACAATTCCGTACCCGGTAGAAAAACACCGTCACTGCCCACGGGATTATCAATAGGTAAGCCGTATTTACGACCGACGACATAATCGTCTTGACCATGTCCGGGAGCGGTATGTACTGCGCCCGTGCCTGCGTCTACCGTTACATGATCGCCCAGTATAATGGGCACATGACGCGCGTAAAAAGGATGTTGTAATAACTGATGCTCTAAGGCTGCACCCGTACCATAGGCAATAACATGATAATTTTGTATGTCATAGCGCAGCATCGTGTCTTTAAGCAAGGCCTCGGCAACCACTAAACGCTCGTGATGACCGTCTTTTTCACATTGCACCACGGCGTATTCAATCGCCGCATTTAAAGCGACCGCTTGATTGGCTGGCAATGTCCAGGGGGTGGTTGTCCAGATGACAACAGATAAAATCCCTTCGCCTAAATGTTCAGGCACATGATGACAGCACGCCATAAAGCCCGCTTCATCCAAAACTTGAAAGCGCACATCAATGGCAGGCGAATGTTTATCTTCATACTCGACTTCCGCTTCTGCCAAGGCCGAGCCGCAATCCGTACACCAGTGGACGGGTTTAGCTCCTTTATTGATATGGCTGTTTTGACTGATTTTGCCTAAAGCACGAACAATATCGGCTTCAAACGCATAGTCCATTGTTAAATAAGGTTGCGCCCAATCACCCAAAATACCCAAGCGAACAAAAGCCTCTTTTTGTAGATTAACTTGTTTGCCAGCATAATCACGGCAGGCTTTACGGAAATCAGCCGCACTAACTTTGACCCCCGCTTTGCCAATTTTCTTTTCCACCATTAATTCAATGGGTAAACCGTGACAATCCCAACCTGGGATATAAGGGGCATCAAAACCGCTTAAGGTTTTAGATTTGACAATAATGTCTTTAAGCACTTTGTTGACGGCATGGCCAATATGAATTTCACCATTGGCATACGGAGGGCCATCGTGCAAAACGAATAAGGGGCGACCGGCTGAATGGGTGCGGATTTTTTTATAAAGCTCCAGTTGTTGCCATTTTTTCAAACGCTCGGGTTCACGTTGTGCGAGATTGCCCTTCATTGGGAAGGCGGTATTGGGTAGATTTAAGGTTTTTTTATAATCCATTTTATCAACTCTTGTCTTAGAATTTAGTGGCATCTGCCGATTTGCACGTTGTTAGATTAGGCGGCACTGGCGTTCTGAGTATTGGCAAAAAATAATTTAGCTTGGCTTACATCCTGATCAATTTGATGCTTTAAGGCCTCAGTGGACTGAAAACGCATTTCTTCGCGGATTTTTTGTTGGAAATGCACTTCCACATAGCGCCCATAGATTTCGCTATTGAAATCAAACAAGTGTGTCTCAAGAATGACTTTTGCGCCGCCCTCAAAGGTAGGGCGAGTTCCCACATTGGCAATGCCATGTAACACCAGATTATCTATGCCAGTCATCGTAACCGCGAACACACCATTAACGGGCGTGTTTTTTCTCAGCATCATAATATTCGCGGTAGGATAGCCAATGGTGCGACCGCGTTTATCACCATGAGCGACACGCCCACACACGGAATAACAACGTCCCAGTAAGTGTTCGGTTTGTTGTAAATTGCCGCTCGCAAGCGTATCCCGAATCAAGGTACTACTGACTCGCAAACCCTCCACATGAAATGAGCCGGTGTCCTCAACAGTAAAACCATGCTGCTTGCCTTGGGCTTTCAATAAGGCAAAATTGCCTCGCCGCGCTTTGCCAAAATGGAAATCATCACCAATGACCAAATGTTTAATGTTGAGTTTTTTTAATAAAATCTCATCAATAAACTGTTCTGCATCACAATTGGCAAACTCGCGGTTAAAACGCACGATGACTAAATGATCAATTGGTAGGCTAGTAAACTGTATCACTTTTTCACGCAACCGCATTAATCGTGGCGGTTCATTGTCTTTTAAAAAATATTCTAAGGGTTGTGGCTCAAAAATCATGATAACCACCGGCAAACCTAAGGCTTTGCCTCGCCCCACCAATTTTTTAATGACTTCCCGATGCCCTAAATGTACGCCGTCAAAATTGCCAATACTCAGTACGCAACCGGCTTTAAACAGCTCTAAATGGGCTAATCCTCTAATTACTTGCATGAATTCAGTGAATGTTAAAAGGCCGTCATTCTATCACGAGCCACCAGTAAAGTAATTGTTCAGCACCTCACGATCAAAGCAAATGCAGAATGCAATAGATACCCGTCTTTTTGAAAAAGAGAGCAGGGTCACTTTAAGGCCTTAATGAGAGCATTTTTAGATAAATTTCTCCTCAATCCGCGTTTTTTTCAACGGGTGAGGTAAAATGTCTCGCAAAGATTTTTTCCAATTGCGATAAATTGTACATTATAGACTGCTAAAAACCGTAACAGTCCGTATAATAGCCCGTCGTTTTATTGATTATAAGGTGTTGTTTATGCAAATTATTCAGGAAGCCCTCACGTTCGATGACGTATTACTGATTCCCGCTCATTCTACGGTGCTGCCTCGCGAAGTCGTGATCAAAACGCAACTGACCAAAAAAATCTCACTTAATATTCCGCTAGTCTCAGCGGCAATGGATACGGTCACCGAAGCACGACTCGCTATTGCCATTGCGCAGGAAGGTGGCATTGGCATTATTCATAAAAACATGAGTATTGAGCAACAAGCCCATGAAGTGAGTCATGTGAAAAAATATGAAAGTGGCGTAATTAAAGATCCCATCACCGTGACACCAGATGTCAGTATTCGTGATGTCATTAAATTAACACGCGCTAAAAACATTTCCGGTGTGCCGGTTGTTAAAGGTGACGAGCTGGTCGGTATTGTCACTAGCCGTGATTTACGCTTTGAAACACGGTTCGATGAAGCCGTATCAAAAGTTATGACCCCAAAAGAGCGCTTGATTACTGTCAATGAACACGCCGATCGTAAAGAAGCGGTTGCCTTGTTACACAAACACCGTATCGAAAAAGTGCTTGTCGTCAACGATGCGTTTCATTTGCGTGGCATGATTACAGTCAAAGATATTCAAAAAGCCAAAGATTACCCACAAGCCTGTAAAGACGAGCAAGAGCGTCTGCGCGTTGGTGCGGCTGTAGGCACAGGGCATGATACGGAAGAACGTGTCGCCGCATTGGTAGCCGCTGGTGTCGATGTGATTATTGTGGATACTGCGCATGGTCACTCTCAAGGCGTGTTAGATAAAGTGCGCTGGATTAAACAACATTATCCCGATGTACAAGTTATTGGCGGCAATATTGCCACAGCGACTGCCGCTCTGGCTTTAGCAGAGGCAGGTGCAGATGGCGTTAAAGTAGGTATTGGCCCAGGTTCGATTTGTACCACGCGGATTGTTGCCGGTGTCGGAGTGCCTCAAATAACAGCCGTCAGTAATGTGGCGGATGCCCTGAAGGGCACCGGCATTCCTTTGATTGCCGACGGGGGCATTCGTTATTCCGGCGATGTCGCTAAAGCCTTAGCGGCTGGTGCTCATGCGGTGATGCTGGGCGGCTTATTTGCCGGTACGGAAGAAGCACCTGGCGAAGTCGAGTTATATCAAGGACGATCTTATAAATCGTATCGCGGTATGGGGTCTTTGGGGGCAATGGCTCAGCAACAAGGTTCGAGTGACCGGTATTTTCAAGAAGAAACTGATTCGGTTGAAAAGCTAGTCCCCGAAGGTATTGAAGGTCGCGTACCCTATAAAGGCAGCTTGCTGGCAGTGATTCATCAATTGTTAGGCGGCATTCGCGCCAGTATGGGATATACCGGCAGCCAAACCATCCCTATCTTGCATGAAAAAGCCCAGTTTGTGCGTGTCACCAGTGCCGGTATGCGTGAAAGTCATGTCCACGATGTAACAATCACCAAAGAAGCACCCAATTATCGCTCAGACTGACGTCATCGTAACGCCATCTCGCCTTATTGAAAAAAGAGAGAATGCGGATGTATTTTAGCTGATAGCGTAGGACTAGGCTGTCGAAATAAGCGGATTTTATTAGATTTCAATGCCCCGCTTTTTGGAACATAGTATGTAGCTATAACCATTTGAATAAAAATACGTAATTATTCAGACCCCCTCTAAAATATTGCGATTAAGTCGTCATTCCGGCAGATATTCGCTATCTCATTTATTTAGGGAGGAGTCTGAATAATAGTTACAAAAATACTAATTTTGCAATAAAAAAACTAAATAGCGGAAATAATATTTAGCCAAAAGTCGATAAATTTTGACTGCCTAGCGTAGACCTGTTTCGCCATTGATGCTCTCGCCACATGGCGGATTGCCTATCTCCGAATCCATCCTACAGCTCTTGCTTAGTAACAAGCCATTAATTAACCCCCCATTCTTATATAATAGTAGGAAGAGTTTAGTAATGCCCAGTGATGCAGCAAAAAGAATGTACGAAGCCCTATTAGTAGAAGTTAATAATGGTCTTGTTGGGAAAATAACATTCAAAATGAATACAACAATACTTCGGACAGTTTGTTGAAAAAATAGAGGAAATCTTAAATACAGAGGACAATGTAGTTTTAAACACGTCATGACCTATAAAACAAGATTCCCATGAAGCGACTAGAAACGATTTTAGAAAAAATGCCTACAC
>CAJAVP010000080.1 GCA_903945375.1 uncultured Methylococcaceae bacterium
TCCGATGACACTAAAGGCTTTCAACTATTGCCGCGCCGCTGGGTGGTTGAACGGACTTTTGCCTGGCTTTACCGATACCGTCGCTTGAGCAAAGATTACGAGGTGCTGACCGAGTCCAACACCACTTTCATTCACATTGCCATGATAAATCTGATGCTTGGCCGACTTGAAAGCTGAGTCGTGGGGGACTTTTAAAACACGTAATCAATGATTGGGATGCCATCGTGCGCGTGGTTGAAACGCCAACCCACCCATTGACCAATAATACCGCCGAGCGCAGCTTGCGGCACTGGGTTATTCTGCGTAAAGTCACCTTCGGCTCGCGCCATGAACAAGGCAGTCGTGTCGTTGCTCTACTTGCGAGCGTCATAGGTTCTGCCCGTTTAAGGCAAGTCAACCCTTGGTCGTTTATCGCCCAAGCTGTTGCAAACCGTCGTAAAAACTTGGCTGTGCCGGTATTGACTATGCTGGCTTGATGTTATGGGGGGGGTAAACGATTAAGAAAATTAAGTCTTCCTAAAAAGCGTTGTTTTTACCATGCAGAGGGTGACTTTCATTCTAACGTACCATTTACTGCAAACTTTAAATGCGTTTGCCTGTGATACTTTAATATTCAAGCAGACTTGGACATGCTCAAGCTATATAATCGGCTTAAATCGGTAAATATCGTTTAACTTCCAATCAATAAATTAGATATTGGTTGGGTATGTCTATCTGCCCTAATCGTCCTCGTGGAGCGTCATGTATGACTGATATGGAAGACCGCTGGCTATCCATTAGTGACATCTGTAAATACCTTGGGGTCAGTAATGACACCGTTTACAAATGGATCGATAAGCAAGATATGCCTGCACATCGCATGGGTCGCCTTTGGAAGTTTAAGAAAGACGAGGTTGATCGTTGGGTAAAAGCCGGTGGCGCAACTGAACAAACTGTCCGAAAAAGGAAACCAGAATGAGCGGTGCCAGATACAGCATGTCATTTACTACGGGGGGACTTTTCCGTAATGAATCCTTAAAATTGATTGCCCTGTATCTTGAACTCGGCGACTGGGATAGCGTTCGTGACAATGTTTTCGAGAACAATCTTTTACAAGCCCGAACAATTAACACACTAAGACGAGTTAGCCGTGAAGTCATCTCGCGACTCAAAACTCTATGTCTAAATGAGCTCAAGTTGTTTAGCACCCTATCGCATCAAGAGCAAGGCTACTTATTGTGGTTAGCCGTATGTCGTCGCTACCGATTTATCGCCGACTTTGCCGTTGAAGTGTTACGCGAACGATACATCAGTTTAAAGGCCGATTTGAACTACGAAGATTTTGACTCGTTTTTTAATAGAAAATCGGATTGGTATGCGGAGCTTAATGAAATTAGCCCAGCTACTCGGTATAAACTGCGTCAGGTGCTTTTTAAAATGCTTAGGGAGGCTGAGCTTTTGACACCTAAAAATATCATTATTGCAGCCATACTTAACCCAAACATTATTCGTGCAATACCCGACGAGAATCGGCAGGATATTTTATATTTTCCCGCTTTTGAAACTGACTTAAAGGACTTTTAAACGTGAAAATCGACACGACGAAAATGTCCATGCAGGAGATATTTCAACACCTATTTAATGTGATCTCGGGGTCTCGTTTTTTAAACAAACAAGGTTTGGGCAACGAAGTTCCGTTTTTTATCTGTCCTTATGAACCTGAAAAAGCGGTTGAAATGGAGCGCTTACAACGTCAATTGGTTAACCGCTTAGAACAATCAGGCGTAAGAGTTTTGGAAGTCAACCTCTATGACCTATCCGTTGAGATTCTTAAAGACCGTGAGATTTGGGAGCAAATAGTAGAGTTAGAAGGCTCAGTCACCAAAGATGAACTCAAAGAATTGTTACAGGGTGTGCTTGATCCTGAGTCTCATCTGGTGCCCGCCATCGCAAACAAGTTGGCAATCCACGAATTTGACGTACTGTTCCTTTCCGGTGTGGGCGAAGTATTCCCCTACATCCGCTCTCACAATGTTCTAAACAATTTACAAAGTACCGCCAAAGAAAAGCCAACCGTGCTCTTTTTTCCAGGATCCTACACTCACTCGTTAGAATCGGGAGCTTCACTGGATCTATTCGGAAGGCTTCACGACGACAAATATTACCGGGCATTCAATATCTTTCACTGCGAAGCATAACCGAGGGAAGCGTGACGACACTTAAAAACATTTTTTACAAGCCGGTTGATCGCCCAATCGAAGGAGTGATCAAAGCGGATGATGAAGCCAGCCTCCGCCTTGAAATTGAAGAATATGTGTTGACCAACGAAGTCGAGAAACGGCTCGAATCGTTTTTAGATGCTTACAACAACTATGAAGGGGCAAATGGTGTTTGGGTATCCGGTTTCTTTGGATCGGGTAAATCGCATTTATTAAAAATGCTGGCTCTGCTATTGGAAAACCGGCAAATTGACGACACCTCTTCCCTCGATTTGTTCCTGCCTAAATGCGGTGACAATGAGATTTTACGGGGTGATCTTAAGCGTGCGATTGGCATCCCTTCAAAAAGTATCCTGTTCAATATTGACCAGAAAGCGGATGTTATCAGCAAGACCCAAATTGACGCGCTACTGGCTGTGTTTGTTAAAGTCTTTGATGAAACCTGCGGGTACTACGGCAAACAAGGTCACATTGCCCAATTTGAACGAGACCTCGGCAGTCGGGGACTCTACAACGAGTTCAAGTTGGCCTATGAAGCTAGTGCGGGCAGACCCTGGCACAGTGGCCGGGAGCAGGCCTTGCTGGAAAGCAAAAATATCGCCAAAGCCTATGCCCAAGTCACGGGTGGCGACGACACCTCAGTCATTGGGATATTGGACAAATATCGCAGCCAATACAAGGTTTCCATCGAGGATTTTGCTGATCAGGTTTATGCCTATATTGAGCAGCAAGCTCCCGACTTTCGCCTGAATTTTTTCGTAGACGAAGTGGGTCAATACATTGCCGACAACGTCAAGCTGATGACCAATCTGCAAACCATCGCCGAAAGCTTGGCGACCAAATGCCGAGGCCGTGCCTGGGTCATCGTGACCGCTCAAGAAGACATGGGCATCGTTGTTGGTGAAATGGGCAAGCAGCAAGGTAATGACTTTTCCAGGGTTCAGGCGCGATTTGCCAATCGCATGAAACTGACCAGTGCTGATGTCGCGGAAGTGATCCAAAAGCGTTTGTTAATGAAGAATGAGGATGGCGTTGGACTCTTGTCTAACATTTACCATGTGCAATCGAACAACTTTAAAACCCTGTTTGACTTTGCAGATGGCTCGGTAAGCTACCGGAATTTTCAGGATCGGGATCATTTCATTCACAGTTATCCCTTTATTCCCTATCAATTCGCACTGTTTCAGTCGGCCATTCAAAATCTGTCCCTGCACAACGCCTTTGAAGGCAAGCATAGCTCCGTGGGCGAACGTTCTATGTTGGGTGTATTCCAGCAAGTGGCGATACAAATTGAAGATCATGAGATCGGCCAATTAGCGACCTTCGATTTGATGTTTGAAGGGATACGCTCGGCGTTAAAATCCCAAATCCAGAAAGCCATCATTCTAGCGGAGAACCATCTCGACAATCCTTTTGCCATTCGTCTGCTCAAAACGCTGTTTCTAGTTAAATATGTCAAGGAATTCAAGCCCACGCTACGCAACCTCTGCATCCTCATGCTAGATGGCTTCAGCCTAGATTTACCCGCGCTTAGAAATAGGGTCGAGGAAGCACTTAATCTACTTGAGCAGCAGACCTATGTGCAGAGAAATGGCGAGCTTTATGATTACCTGACTGACGAAGAAAAAGACGTCGAAGAAGAAATTAAAAACACTGAGGTTGAGTCGGCTGAAGTCGCCTCAGAACTTGAAAAAATTATCTTCGATAATGTCATCAAAAATCGCAAAATTCGTTATGACGCCCTTGATCAGAAAACGGGCGGCCAGGATTATCCATTCACCCGCAAATTAGACGAGCGGTTGTTTGGACGCGAATATGAGTTATGCATTCATGTCATTAGCCCATTCCATGAAAATGCAGAAAACCAAGCCACTTTGCTTATGCATTCTTACGGACGTGACGAACTCCTTCTGGTGCTGCCATCGGATGATCGCTTAGTACGCGATCTTTTGATGTACAAACGCACCGAAAAATACATTCGTCAAAACATCTCGGTTACCCAGCAGGAGGCGATTAAACGTATCCTCAATGACAAAGGCTTCCAGAACCGGGAACGCTACGCCGACATACAGCAACGCGTTCAACTGCTCATGGGTAAGGCCAAACTGTTCGTAGCCGGCAGCGAAATTGAAATGGGTTCAGAAGATGCTCAATCCCGCGTATTGCGGGGCTTCCATGAACTGATTGCCCGCGCTTATCCCAATTTGCGGATGTTGCGTGGTATTAACTACACCGAAAATGACATTGGCAAGTGCCTTAAATACTCGGAAGACGGACTCTTCGGCAATGATGTCACCTCGCTGGCCGAGTCAGAGCAAGAACTGCTGGCCTTTATCCAGAGCAACAACCGAGGCGGTGTCCGCACCACGCTAAAAAGCCTGCTGGAAAGGTTTGAGCGTAAACCTTACGGCTGGTACTACGCGGCCGTACTGTGTACCCTGGCCAACCTCTGTGCCCGAGGCAAAGTCGAAGCACGCACTGATGGCAATCTGCTCGAAGAAAACGAATTGGAACGGGTGCTACGCAATACCCATGGTCACGGCAATCTAGTGTTGGAACCCCAGGTAGAATTCACCGCCTCGCAAATTCGTGTGCTTAAAGAATTTTATGAAGATTTCTTCGATAATCCACCACGTGCAAGCGAAGCCAAAGCACTTGGCAGTGAAACCGCTGAGGCATTCCAACAGTTAAGCCAGCAGCTCACTACCCTAACGGCTTTGGTCTCTCAATATCCGTTCTTGAGCGCACTCAATCCGGTGCTGGATAAACTGAAAGAGCTGAGCGGCAAACCTTACACTTGGTATCTAACTGAGATCTCCCGGCAAGAAGACAGTCTGCTTGCCATGAAGGAAGGCGTGATCGATCCCGTTCGTAAATTCATGGGTAATGATGATAAACCTGGAGAGCAACGTAAAATTTACGATAGCGCTCGTAAATTTTTGCAATCGCAAGAACCAAACTTTGCCTATGTGGAAAGTGAAGTTCCGACCCTGATTCATGCTGTATTAAACGATCCAAGCTGTTTTAAGGGAAATCGTATTCAACAGATAAAAAACGAACTCGATGCCTTAGCTCAGAAAATCGATAAGCAAGTTGAAGAAGTTCGTACTCAGGCCATTGAGAGACTTAAAACCTTGCAGCACCGTATGCACGGGCTGGAAGAGTTTCAAAAATTACCCAATGTCAGAACGGCGGAACTGGATGCACCGTATCAGGAATTGATTGAACATATTAAACAGCAAAGCCTAATAGCGGTGATAAACGACCGTTTGCGCTATTTTGAAGAACAGGGTTATCAAAAACTCTTAGACAAAATATTGGCTTTAGTAGCACCTAAACCATCAATTGAAATGGGGGATTTTGATACCTCGGAACAAGACGGCAAATCACCGGCAAAAGAAACAAGGCCACAATCTGTTTTATCCAGAAACATCAATATAGCTTTCGACAAAGCGTGGCTGGTGAATGAAAACGATGTAGACACCTATCTTGAGGCTATGCGCAAAGCCTTGATAGAAGAAATCCGTAAAGGCAAACGAATACAAATTTAAGGAGACAGCGACATGAAGATTTCAATAAAAAATCTCGGCGCTATTAAGCAAGCCGAATTCACTCTTGGCGAGTTAACAATTATTTGTGGCTGCAATAACACTGGTAAGACTTACGCCACCTACGCTTTATTCGGCTTTCTATCATTTTGGCGTGATGCTTTTTCAATTACCGTATCCGACCATGAAGTGTTCCAATTATTAAACGATGGTGCAATTGAGTTAAACATTCAAGATTACATTGATAATGCTTCAAGTATCGTTAAAAATGGCTGCAAATCTTTTACTTCAGAACTACCTCAGGTTTTTGCTTCATCGGAAAAGCATTTCTTAGAAAGTCATTTTTCAGTCAGTCTTGATTCACACGATATGTATCCAAGTCCAGCGTTCGAAAGAACCATGGGGGCGGCTAAAACTCAATTGTTTTCCATATCGAAAAAAGCTGATTCACCCGTGATTGCTATCACGCTTTTGGTTGAAAAAGAAAAAGTAAAAATCCCATCGGAAGTCATCAATAGAATTGTGGGTGATGCTCTCAAAGAAATTGTTTTTGGACATTTATTTCCTCGCCCATTTATAGCCAGTGCGGAAAGAACCGGTGCGGCAATATTCAGAAAAGAACTTAATTTCGCTAGAAACAGATTGCTCGAAGAAATGAGCGTAATGGAAAAAGACATCAATCCATTTGAGCTGCTTTCCAAAGTTTATTCTGATTACGCCCTCCCAGTAAAATCAAATGTTGACTTCACAAGGAAATTGGAAGAATTAGCAAAAAAAGACAGTTTTATAGCTAAAAATCATCTAGAAATTTTAAATGATTTTGCTGACATTATTGGTGGGGATTATTTAGTGACCCAAAATGATGAGCTTTACTATGTTCCCAAAGGAAAACGTATAAAACTCACTATGGACGAAAGTTCCAGTGCGGTGCGATCATTATTGGATATTGGTTTTTATCTTCGCCATGTTGCTTTACCGGGTGATCTACTGATGATTGACGAACCTGAACTCAATTTACATCCTGAAAACCAAAGACTGGTTGCCCGTTTATTTGTCAGATTAGTTAATATAGGCGTCAAAGTATTCATCACTACACATAGCGATTACATTGTTAAAGAGCTTAATACACTCATTATGCTGAATCAAAAGGGTAATCGTTTTAAAGAAATTGCTGAACGTGAAGGTTACAAAACCGATGAATTACTTGATTCAACAAAATTAAAAGTTTATATCGCTGAAAAAGCACTGATTAAAATCGATGGCGGCAAAATAAAAACACGTTGTCAAACACTGGTGTCAGCCGATATTGATCCGCAGATGGGTATAGAGGCGAGAAGTTTTGATAAAACCATTGAAGAGATGAACCGAATTCAAGAAGAAATTGTTTGGGGAGGAGACCAGTAATGTCGGATATGGACATCCTTAAGAAGATGATCAAAGCGACTGCCTTATTAGACATTCAAGATGAATATGGCAAAAAGTTCGTTAAATTGTATGAACCACAAGCCAGAGACTCTAATGCCACAATACGAAATTTACCAGCAGATACGCTGGTGATAAAAGTGGATGCCTTTCGTTCCCCTGATGATATTTTCAATGGCGCAAACGGCGAATGTAAGCGAGCTGATTACGTCATTATCAGTGCTGAAAAAAAATGTATCCTATTTATTGAAATCAAGCGTACTAAAGACAGTTGGGAACAGATTGTCAAGCAATTGCTGGGGGCGCAATGCTTTATAACCTATTGCCAGGAAATTGGTAAATCATTCTGGCAAGAAAATACCTTCTTAAAAGATTATCAACATCGTTTTATAAGTATCGGACACACGAGTATTGCAAAAAAGAAAACACGAATTACCAAGAATGCAGAAAAAAATGACACACCTGCAAAAGCTATGAAAGTCGACTGGCCAAATCATTTGCAGTTTAACCAATTGGCTGGAGCTAGATTTTAATGGAAACCACCAAACTCAAACGTTTCGCCCAATACGCCCGACGTAGCCTGAGGGATCAAGTCCAAACCAAGCTCCATCAAGTATTAGCTGAGGAAAGTGCCGCCAGACGTGAAAGTGTTCAAGCCATCAAACAATTAGAAAGTGCGCTACATGATGCCGGTAAAGAACAGATCATCGAGCGGGTAGCCTACATCTGGTTCAACCGTTTCTGTGCACTGCGCTTCATGGACGTGAATCGCTACAACCGTGTAAGCATTGTGTCGCCAGCCGATCCTGGGCAATTCCAACCTGAAATTTTAGCTGAAGCCAAAATGGGGCATATTGATGATAATTTTGGCGATGAAAAAACCAAGCAACGCATTTTTGAGTTGTTGTCAGGGAAATTACCCAGCCACGATGCACAGGGCGAAGCCTATCGATTGCTAGTGGTGGCTGCTTGTAACCATTGGAATAATTCCATGCCTTTTCTGTTCGAGCGGATTGAGGACTACACCGAATTATTAATGCCAGATGATTTGCTTTCAGGGAATTCGATTTTGGCTTATACCCGCGAAGCGATGACCCCCGACACTTGCCAAAATGTTGAAGTCATTGGCTGGTTGTATCAGTTTTATATTTCAGAAAAGAAAGACGCGGTAATTGGTAAAGTCGTCAAAAGTGAAGATATTCCCGCCGCAACGCAATTATTTACGCCAAATTGGATTGTGAAATACTTGGTACAAAACAGCGTGGGGCGCTTGTGGACAATGGCAAACCCAGATAGCAAATTGAAACAACAATGGGATTATTACATCGAGCCTGCCGAACAAACACCTGACGTTAAAGCGCAATTGGATGTTTTAATTCAAACAAGACTTATTGAAATGGAGTAATTGAAATGCCTGAAATTTGTCGTTTTCTTGGAATTATCATCAGCATGTATTTTGATGAACATAATCCCCCCCATTTTCATGTTCGTTACAATGAATACCGTGCCGTTATCAATATCAAAACCCTCAATGTAATCGATGGACATTTGCCAGCTAAAGTGCGGGGATTAGTTGAAGAATGGGCAGAGCTACATCAGCTTGAACTCATGACCATGTGGGATTCAAAAGAATTTCACAAATTAACCCCTTTAGTTTAGGAGCAAAGATGATTTCTATAGCCGAAGCCAACTATCAAAGCGACTATCGAATTAAACTCAAATTCAACACAGGCGAAGAAGGCATTGTGGATTTATTCGACATCATTGAACGGTACGCTATTGCCGCACCGTTAAAAAATATCACCGAATTTAAAAATTTCTATCTCGACGACTGGCCAACATTGGCGTGGTCATGCGGGTTTGATGTATCGCCAGAAACACTTTATGAACGCGCAACAGGCAATAAACTTGCTTGGCTCGAATAATAGGAAAAATCATTTTAGTAGAATTACAGCCTCAATTTGACGAAGTATTACAACCATTGGGCAATCATGCCGTCGAATTTTTCTTGGCAGCAAGTTTATACCATGCACGCAAAATCAGTTTTGCCACTGCCGCGCATATTTTGGGATTAAGTTTTGATGCGTTCCGATACCGGTTAGAAGAACATTTTAACCAAGGCTTTTTAGTGTCAGATGAATGTGTGTTAGAAGATTTTGAAACATTAAACAAATTTGAAGCGTAACCATGTTCTACGTCTACATTATTCGCTGTGCTGATGACAGTTATTACACAGGACAAACCGATCATCTGGAAAGTCGAATCAGTGAACATCAAACAGGCGAGTGTGCTGGTTATACCTCAACTCGCAGACCTGTAGAATTGATTTGGTCACAAGAATTTTTCACACGCGAAGAAGCCTTAACCGCCGAACGTCAAATTAAAGGATGAGGTCGTAAAAATAAAGAAGCGATGATGCGCGGCGATTGGGCAGAAGTGTCTCGATTAGCAAAAGCTAAAACTAAAAAAATTAGTGAATATAATGACAAAAATTAAACCGTTCGTCCTGAGCTGAGAGCTTGTCGAACCATGCTTTTATAATTTAGGAAAAACCATGCTAACCCCCGAAACCATCAAAATCCTCGACCCCGCTTGTGGTTCAGGTCACATTTTGGTTGAAGCCTATGATGTGTTAAAAGCCATTTATGAAGAACAGGGTTATGAACCCAAAGCCATTCCGCGTTTAATTTTAGAAAAAAATCTCTATGGTTTAGACATCGACGACCGCGCCGCGCAACTTGCCGCATTTGCTTTGATGATGAAAGCGCGAGCCGATGACAGACGCATTTTTACCAATCCGCCAAAACTCAACATTCTGTCTTTACAATCCACTGAAAAATTAAATTTAGCGCAACTTTGGCACAAACTCGATTTGTACAAAGAAGGCAAAATCGGCGCAACCAGTTCGTTATTTGAAGAACCACAACTGAATTTAACCGATGAAATTAACCGCCAAGAATACAAAATGTTGGCTGAAATTTTACCGTTATTTGTCGAGGCAAAAACCTTCGGCTCGTTAATTCAAATCCCTGAGAAATATGAAAAACCGTTAGCCGATTTACTCGCGCAATTAGAAAATTTAGTGATTCACGGCGACACTTTCCAAACCAATGCCGCAAAAACCTTAATTCCCTACATTAAGCAAGCCCACATTTTAGCGATGAAATTCGATGCCGTTGTCGCCAATCCGCCGTATATGGGTGGAAAAGGCATGAACGGCGCGTTAAAAGACTTTGCAAAAAAACACTTTCCCGACAGCAAATCCGATATGTTTTCAATGTTCATGGAACGTTGCCAAGATTTTGGAAATGACGCGGCAAGTTTGTCTTTTGTTACGCCTTACGTTTGGATGTTCATTTCGTCTTATGAAGGAATCCGCACAAAATTATTGAACAATGCAACGCTTCAATCTTTGATTCAACTTGAATACAACGCCTTTGAACCCGCCTGCGTTCCTGTTTGTACGTTTATCGTTGGCAAAACTCACATTCCAAATTACACAGGCAGTTACATTAAATTATCGGATTTCAAAGGACACGAAAACCAAGCACCCAAAACATTAGAAGCCATTAAAAATCCAAACTGCGGCTGGTTTTATAACGCAAAACCCGATGATTTCAAGAAAATTTCAGGTAGTCCAGTGGCTTATTGGCTAAGTAGTCAAACTTATAAAATTTTCACTACATATAAAACAGTTGGGGATGTTTCATCAATCAGAGCTGGTATGGCAACAGGAGATAATGAAAGTCATATCAGATTATGGTATGAAATTCATTATTCAAAATTTGCGAAAAACACAAATTCTGCTGAACATCTTTGGAAATGTGAAGATAAAAAATGGATACCATTTAACAAAGGAGGAGAATTTAGAAAATGGTTTGGAAATTTGAATTATGTAATAAATTACGATAAAAAATCCTACGATTTACTTAAACAATCAGGAAACAAATGCCCGTCTGAATCTTATTATTTTAGGGAATCTTTAACTTGGTCTGATGTTACCAGTAGTACGTTCAGTTTAAGATACTTTCCATCTGGAGGTGTATTTAGCACTGTTGGAAACTCAATTTTTCAAGAAGAAATTCCACTTTATGTGCTAGGGTGTAATCTGATGTCTTCACCAATAAATGCGTGGCTGAAAATAATAAATCCAACACTTCATGCAAATCCTGGAGATATATCAAAAATACCTTTTTGTAATAACGCAGTGTCGGATAGTGAAATGCGAAGAATATGGGAAACAGGGATATTTTTAGCAAAAACCGACTGGAACAATTACGAAACCTCATGGGATTTCACCGACAACCCGCTGATTCGCCAAAAACAACAACAAACCGTTCGCCCTGAGCTTGTCGAAGGGCAACACCACGCAGATGAGTTCATGCTTCGACAGGCTCAGCACGAACGGTTTAACCTAGATCAGCACGAACGGCTTAACCTAGATCAGCACGAACGGTTTAATAGTATCGAAGCCTGCTTCAATGCGTGGAAAAAAGAAAACCGCGCCGCCATCGACGAAATGAAACGCTTGGAAGAAGAAAACAACCGCCTGTTCATCGAAGCCTACGGCTTGCAAGACGAATTGTCGCAGGGCGTGCCAGAAGAACAAATCACGTTGGTTCGCGCTGACCGCGAAAAAGATTGCCGCGATTTTATTTCATACTCGGTCGGTTGTTTGTTTGGGCGTTATTCGCTCGATAAAACGGGTTTGATTTTAGCCAGTCAAGGTGAAACGCTAGACGATTATTTGAAACACATTCCAGAGTCGACGTTAATGCCTTGTGAAAATAACGTGCTGCCGATCATTGACGGCGATTGGTTTTCAGACGATTTATCAGAGCGATTCCGTGAATTTTTGCGGGTGAGTTTTGGCGCAGAAAACTACGAAGCCAATCTAATGTTTATTGAAGAGTCGTTAGGTAAAAAAATCGGTCAGTATTTTGTGAAAGATTTTTATAACGACCACATCAAACGCTACAAAAAACGTCCGATTTATTGGTTGTTCTCAAGTCCAAAAGGCAGTTTTAATGCGTTGATTTATTTGCATCGTTATCGCCCCGACACCGTGAGCGTGGTGTTAAATGAGTATTTGCGCGAATTCCGCACCAAATTAACCGCACATAAAACGCATTTAGAAGCTATCAGCATCCGTGCCAACGCGACCCAAAGTGAAAAAACCAAAGCGTTAAAAGAAATCGAAAAATTCAAAAAGATACTCCTAGAGCTGGAAACCTACGAGCGCGAAGTCCTTTACCCGCTAGCCACCCAGCAAATCGACATTGATCTGGATGACGGCGTTAAAGCCAACTACCCCAAATTCGGCGCGGCCTTGAAGAAGATTCCCGGCCTGGATAGGGTGGAGGAGTAATTCAATGTTTCAAATGTGGAGAACATAACAATGCCCATAGCAGAAGAGATTTATGCCGAGGTTAAAACACTTCCCGATGAGTTGGCGCGAGAAGTGCTGGATTTTGTCCATTTTATTGAAGAACGCTATGTCAAGCGGCCAAAGGCCGAACCCACATTGCGACCAAGCAGTCAATTGCGCCGCATTCCGGGCAGCGCCAAGGGTAAGCTCAAGATACTGAACGAGGATGACGAGCATTTGCATGATTTTAAGGATTACATGCCGTGAGAGTGCTATTGGATACCCATGCGTTTCTGTGGTTTCTGCTGGCAGACCCTAAGCTGTCTGCTCCGGCGCAAGAACTCATCAGCGATGCACAAACCAGGGTGAGCGTCAGTCCTGCAACTTATTGGGAGATCGCCATCAAGATCAGTCTGGACAAATATGCGCTGCCAGAACCTTATGAGTTATTTATGGAGCAGCAGCTGGCAATCAATAATTTTCAGATTTTACCCATTTTGCCACGACACACGGCCATTCTGACCCGCTTGCCCTTTCATCACCGCGATCCGTTTGATCGCCTCTTGATTGCCCAGTCCATCGCCGAACAAGTCCCTCTGGTGAGCTGTGATAGTGCTTTTGATGCTTACGGAATCTCGCGGCTATGGTGAATCAACGCGATGGACTTTACCCGCTGGCCACCCAACAAATCGACATTGATCCGGATGACGGCGTTAAAGTCAACTACCCTAAATTCGGTGCGGCCTTGAAGAAGATTTCCGGGCTGGATGCTCAAGATGAGTAAGTGGTTATGACGGCTTCCGCCTTATTCGCCAATGCCGATTATCAGGCATGGCTAAAGCAAATCAAGCAGCGGATTAGCGCAGCTCGTGTCGGTATCGCTTTGGCAGCGAATCGTGAATTGATCCGATTCTATTGGGATTTAGGAGGAATGATTGCCGCTAAACAAGCGGAGAGTCAATGGGGCGATAAAGTCGTCCCGCAGCTTTCGCATGATTTACAACGGGCCTTTCCTGATCTCAAGGGTTTGTCGGCCTCCAATCTGAAATATTGCCTGCGCTTCTTCCTTTTCTACGGTGGTGCTGCCAATGAGGTCGTGTCTTCGCCTGACGATAGATTGCCTACATTTGGTCAACAACCTGTTGACCAAATTCCATGGGGTCACAATATTCTGATTTTTACCAAGTGCGGTAGCCTGGAGGAAGCCGGATTTTACATGAGGCAAACGCTGGAACAAGGTTGGAGCCGCGATGTATTGGCATTGCAACTCAAGTCAAACCTGTATGCCCGTAGCGGCAAAGCCATCACCAATTTCTCCCGCACCTTGCCAACGCCACAATCCGATCTGGCGCAGCAAACCCTTAAAGACCCGTATACCTTTGACTTTATGGCGATGACCGAGCCATTCAACGAGCGGGATGTGGAACGCCAACTGACTCAACACATCACCCAATTTCTATTGGAGCTGGGCAAGGGGTTTGCGTTCATCGGCAGACAGTACCACTTGGAAGTCGCTGGCAATGACTATTACATTGACCTGTTGTTTTATCACGTTACGCTAAAATGCTATGTCGTAGTGGAGCTGAAAAACCGACGCTTCATTCCTGAGTATGCTGGAAAGCTCAATTTTTACTTATCTGCTGTGGATAGCCTGCTCAAGCGTGACGACGATCAACCGACCATCGGGTTATTGCTGTGCCGTGATAAAAACAATATTGAAGTTGAATTTGCCCTGCGTGATATGAATAAACCCATGGGAGTGAGTGAATATACCTTAGTTGAATCTTTACCTGATAATCTAAAAGGGGCTTTGCCTACGGTGGAGGAAATTGAAAGCGATTTGATGCAATTGCAACAGAATACAAAAGAGGATGGTTGATGAACACTGATAATCCAGAAATAAATGAGAGTAATCAATCTTTATCAGTTAACTACGCCAGACTACTGGCTTCTGTAACAGAATGCGTACGCTCGGCCCAATATGCCGCATTGAAAGCCGTCAACACCGAATTGGTCGGACTGTATTGGGATATCGGTAGGATGATTGTCGTGCGACAAGAAGGAGAAACTTGGGGCAAGTCGATTGTTCAACAACTTGCTTCTGACTTACAGCGCGAGTTTTCTGGAGTTGGCGGTTTTTCTGCCTCCAATTTGTGGCGAATGAAGGCGTTTTTCGAGTCCTACCAAGGGATTGAGAAACTCGCACCACTGGTGCGAGAAATTGGCTGGAGTCATAACATCGTTATTCTGGAGCGCTGTTCAGACGATCTGGAACGCGAATTTTATATCCGCATGACCCGTAAATTCGGTTGGTCGAAAAATGTGCTAATTCACCAGATTGCGAACCAAAGTTACGAGAAGTCCTTGCTTGGTCAGACGAATTTTGATCAGGCTTTGACCTCGGAATTGCGCGTCCAGGCCAAGTTGGCGGTAAAAGACGAATACACCTTTGATTTTCTGGAGCTAAGCGAAGCGCATAGCGAGCGAGAGTTGGAACGGGCGTTAATCGCTAAAATCGAGCATTTTTTGCAGGCCATGGGTGGCATGTTTGCTTTTATGGGCAGTCAATATCGCTTGGAAGTGGATGGTAAAGAGTTTTTCATTGATTTATTGCTTTTCCATCGCCGCTTGCGTTGCTTGGTCGCCATCGAACTGAAGATCGGCGAATTTATTCCGGAGTTCGTCGGCAAAATGCAATTCTATTTGACGGCTCTTGATAGACAAGTCCGGCAAGAGGATGAAAACCCGTCCATCGGTATTATCTTGTGCAAAGAAAAGAGTCGCACTATTGTCGAGTATGCGCTACACGATGCAAAAAAGCCGATTGGCGTTGCGACTTATGAAATGACTAAAACCCTGCCCAAAGAACTTAGAGGACAATTACCACCGCCTGAAGATATTGTGGCTTTGTTGGAAGGGATTGAGCGATGAACGACCGTATAGCCCAAGCCTTGACTAAACTTTTCGACCGACACCGTATTGTTTTTTGGTACGACGCCAAGCAGGAATTGCGAGATGATTTCGAGGCGCTGTCACTGCCAGATATTGAAAAATTGGAACTGACCAATAACGAATTCGGTATTAAATATCAAATTTTGCGCGAGAAACCCGAGCAAAAATTCCTGCTTTACAGATACGGCCCTCAACCAGATGAATTAGAAAACTGGTTGCTCGATGTCCAATTGGCACATGCTGAGTTTCGGACGGATCAGGTGGCGATTTGGCTGTCCGAGTTGGAGTTAGGCTTAGAATTTTCTGATGTTGTACAGAATCATGCTGAGTTTTTTCAGGCCACCAAACGTAAGGATGCGCTCAAAAAAATGCTGCGTGGCGACGATACGCCCGGACAAATTCGTTTAAAAATTCTGGCAGTTTGCGCGGCCAGTGAGCCTCGCATGGATTCCGTTGTAGAAAACTTGCTGCAGGAATTAGCCGAGGGCCGTGACGATAAAATCAAGTTGATTGGCCGATGCACGGTGGATGGCTTTCTTTGGGAACAGTTGACCCGGTGTTATGGCTACCCATCCGACGAACCCAGCATCCGTGACTTTGCGATTGAATTGTTCAAGTCATGCTATGCCATGGGCACCGACGGTCAAGTCAAACTGACTGGCGATGCCTTGGTGTTTCTGAAACGTTGGAAAGACAGTCGTCAGTTTGAAAGCTGTTTCGAAACGCTATCCGCCGAATGCGCGGATGTACTCAATATTGAGCAAGACCTAGCCAAACGAGATCTTCCAGAGCTGATCGAACTCGATTATTTCCGCCTGATTGATCAAAAGATTATCAGCGATTTGGTACGGGCGGTGGCTTCGCGGACGTTATCCAGTGGCGATGTGGCACTCTGGGTTCGCCAACGTCGGCAAGGTCATTGGTATCGGGAGTTCCAGCACCTTTATGAGGCTATCGATTACGCCGCCCAGTTTTTACAAGCGTTGGGAGAGGTCAAACTTGAAATGGACAGTTTAGCGAGCGGTGTCGAGCGCTATTGTCGCGCATGGTATCGGCTTGATCAGCTTTATCGCAAATTTACCTACCATGTGCGAATGTCGGGGCAAGCTTCCCTTATGGAAACGTTGACCGAGCAAATCGAAAATCTGTATTCAAATAACTATTTACTTAAGCTGGGCGATAGTTTTCAAATCTTTTTAGGGGGGGGCAGGGGGCAGGTATCAGGGGGCAGGCAAAACATTTCTGCATCCTGCACCCTGAACCCTGCACCCACTTTCAAATGGGACGCATCACCCATTCCGCTTCAAAAACAGTTTTTTGAAAAGTGGGTGCGGCCATTCCTGCGCAAGGATAATAAGGTTTGTGTGATCATCTCCGATGCCATGCGCTACGAGATTGGGGAAGAATTGTTGAGCCTAATTCGACAGGAAGATCGATACAGTGCCGAAATAGAGCCAGCGCTTTCCATGCTGCCTAGCTACACGCAATTGGGCATGGCTGCTTTGTTACCCAATAAAGAATTAGCGATTGCCGACAACGAAACCGGCACGGTGTTTGTGGACGGGCAAAGTTCGCAAGGTACGGCAAACCGTACAAAGATTCTGCAGGCGGCCTTGAAGGGTTGTGGTCAAGCGATTGCGGCTGACGATTTTATGGCCATGAACCGCGACGATAGCCGGGAACTGTTGAAAGCCAATCAAGTGCTGTATATCTACCATAACCGGATCGATCATACGGGTGACAAGATACATTCGGAAGGTCAAGCCTTCGAAGCAGCGGAACAAACTTTGGTCGATCTTTTAAAGCTGGTTAAAAAGCTGACAGCCGCCAATGCCAATAACGTGTTGATCACTGCTGATCACGGTTTCATCTATCAACACCGTGAAATTGCCGAGAGTGATTTCTTGAGTGTTGAGCCGGAAGGTGAAGTCATCTTGTATCGTGATAGGCGCTTTATCCTCGGCAAAAAATTACAGCCTTCGCCAAGTTTGCATACCTTTAAAGCGGAACAGCTTGGATTATGCGGCGATGTCGAGGTGCAAATCCCGAAATCGATCAATCGTCTGAGACTTAAAGGTTCCGGTAGTCGTTTTGTGCATGGCGGCGCGTCGTTGCAGGAAGTGGTAATCCCGGTCATTAAGATCAACAAAAAACGCCAGAGCGATATTACCGGGGTTGAAGTCGATATTTTGCGCGGTGCGAGTTCGGTGATCACCTCTGGACAATTGGCCGTCACGCTCTATCAGGCAAGTCCAGTAACCGACAAAATTCAACCTAGGGTGTTGCGTGCAGGGATTTATTCCGAAACCGGTGAATTGATCTCGGACAGTCATGATCTCGTGTTCGATCTGACATCGGAAAACCCGAGGGAGCGGGAGTTACAACTGCGTTTTGTGCTCAGTCGCAAAGCGGACGAAGCGAATGGCCAAGAAGTCATTCTCCGCCTGGAGGAAAAGCACGCTGGTACCTCCCACTACAAGGAATACAAGTCGCTCCGATATATGATGCGGCGCTCATTTACCAGCGATTTTGATTTTTAAAGGGATGAATACCCGATGAACGAACTTGATCAGAAAATCAATGCCCATTTTCCTGGACTTGTTGTCCGAAAGGATCTCGTCAAAACGGTTAAAGGCAATGCCATTGTTCCCTCTTATGTTTTGGAATATTTACTTGGGCAATATTGCGCTACCAGTGATGACGCTACCATTCAAACCGGCATCGAAACGGTCAAAGAGATTTTGCGCAAGCATTATGTGCATCGCAATGAGGCCGGTTTGGTACGATCGACCATTAAAGAGAAAGGTCGCTACAAAGTGATCGATAAAGTCAGTGTCGATTTAAACGACAAGGCAAACGTTTACGAGGCAACCTTTGAAAACTTAGGCTTAAAAAAAGTTTTGATCGATTCAGGAACCATAAAGAAACATCCTAAATTGTTAGTCGGTGGTGTTTGGTGCATTTGCGAACTTGAATATGATTTTACGGAAGATCAAAACGCATCGCCGTGGATATTGTCATCGTTAAAGCCCATTCAGCTTTCCCATTTCGACTATGACAGCTATATAGAAGCGAGAAAACAATTTACGACAGAGGAATGGATTGATGTTCTGCTCCAGAGCATTGGTTTAAATCCTGAAGTCTTTGGTCGCAGAAGTAAGTTAATCCAGCTTGTCCGCTTAATCCCATTTTGCGAACGCAATTACAACTTATTGGAACTAGGGCCCAAAGGGACAGGAAAGTCTCATATTTATTCGGAGTTTTCACCTCATGCCACCTTGGTATCAGGTGGTGAGGCAACGCTGGCAAAGCTGTTTATTAATAATACGACCGGCAAAATCGGCTTGGTCGGTTATTGGGATGTTGTCGCCATGGATGAGTTTGCCGGAAGCAACAAAAAGCCTGACATTAAGTTAATCGATACGCTGAAAAATTATATGGCTAATAAGTCATTTAATCGGGGTACGGGGCCGCAAGGTGCCGAAGCATCCATGGTCTATATCGGCAACACTTCGCATAACGTTGCCTTCATGCTGAAGCACGAAAACCTTTTCATGGATTTGCCGGAGACTTACCGAAATTCTGATGGTCAGGCTATTTTGGACCGGATGCACTGGTTTCTTCCCGGCTGGGAAATGGAAAATTTGCGTAGCGAGATGTTTTCGGATGGTTATGGTTTCGTCGTGGATTATCTTGCCGAAGTCTTACGCTCTCTACGTAATCACGATTATGCAGATCGCTACACAGAGCATTTCTCACTTTCGTCTGATATTTCGACGCGTGACCGGGACGGCATCAATAAAACATTTTCCGGCTTGATGAAAATCTTGTTTCCACATGGAGGAGCTTCCAAAGACGAAATTGAAGAACTGCTGAAATTTGCAATTGAAGGTCGAAAACGAGTCAAGGACCAATTAATGCGGATCGATCAGACCTATGCCAAGGTCAATTTTGCCTATCTGAATTCCTCGCAGCATTTATATCAAGTCACGACGCTGGAAGAACAAGAGTACCCGCATTATTATCATCGTTCTGTTGGCGACGGTAATAACGAGGAGGAATTGATTCTATCAGAAATTCCCACTTCATCGATTGAAAGCCCTTTGATATCGCCTCGGAATCTTGCCGAGCCAGTCTTGAAAGAAAAACACTTAACATTTCAGGAAAATCAGAAAGGAATCTCATTCGATTCTTTATTTGGTCCCTATATGGCAGGCGCTAACAAGATCACTATCACTGATCCTTATATACGGTTGTTTTATCAGCTTCGTAATTTTATGGAGTTTCTTGAAGCCATCGTCAGGCATAAATCTGACGATGCTGAAGTTGAAGTTCATTTGATTACGACTGAGGACGATTTTAAGGGCGAGCAGCAGCGGGAAAGTCTGGATAAAATCGCCGAATCTTGTAGCGCGGTCGGCATCCATTTCACATGGGCATTTGACGAAACTGGGACGATTCATGCCCGGCACATCTTGACCGATCACGGATGGAAAATTTCCTTAGATCGCGGCCTAGATGTATTTCAGCACTACGACATGAACGACGCATTTGCCTTTGCTAATCGGCTGCAGCAGTTTAGGCCGTGTAAGGCGTTCGAGGTGACATTTATAAAAACCGGAAGGATGCTAAATGAACATTGAAATTAAGAACTGCAATAACATCGATTTCGCAAAAATCACTCTGGAAGAAAAAAAACTGAACATCAAATTCGCTCCAAATGGCACAGGCAAAAGCACAATTGCAAGGGCAGTTTTCCTCGGAGCGAATGAAGATCCAGAACGGCTGAAGGAACTTGTGCCTTTCAAGCTCAGAAAAGACAATCCAGAGAGCAAGCTGCCGGAGGTTATAGGGGCGGGGGGCCTTCGAAACATCATGTGCTTCAATGAGGAGTATGTAGATCAGTTTCTTTTTAAACCTGACGAATTACAGAATAACAGTTTTGAAATTTTTATTAGAACCGATGCTTACAAACAGAGAGAGCAGGAAATAGAGGGCCTTGTCAGCAATATCAAGCATGTACCTGCTGGATTGGAATCCTACCCCCCGTTTATACAGAGCCAAAACAGTGTGGGCTGGATTGACTGGCAAACCAAGGGATATGACTTTACTGACTTGTCGGATGATTGTCCCTTCTGCACATCACATGCGGCTGATAAAAAGGAGCAGATTAAAAAGGTCGGCCAGGAGTATGACAAAAACACCATCAAGAACCTGATTGCTCTCATAGGTATCATCGAAAAAATGGGTGACTACTTTTCTGATGAAGCTAAAAGTAAATTGACAACAATTACAACACTGAAGGAAGGACTTGGTAAAGAGCATGAGGCATTTCTTGCCACGGTTAAAACTCAGATTGACAATTTTACTGAAAAGCTGGAAAAGCTCAGAACGCTTTCAGCGTTTCAGTTCAAGGACGGTGAAAAAGTCACCGAAAAACTCCCTTCATACAAACTTGATTTGCAGTTTTTTTCAGAACTTAATTCAAACAAGATGCATGACGCAATCCTCCCGATTAACGCTTCCATAGACTCTGTTATTGAGCAAGCAGGAATGCTTCAGGGCAAGATTAATCAACAGCGAAGCGAAATGAAGAAAACCATCGAACGGCATATGAAGGACATCAATGAATTTCTTTCATATGCCGGGTATCGCTATATGGTGGAAATTGCTGGTGATGGCGAGCAGACGCAACTAAAACTGCGGCATATCGATTATGAAGAGCACCTGAGTGGTGGAAATCAGCATCTCAGTTTTGGAGAAAGCAACGCTTTCGCAATTGTTCTTTTCATGTTTGAATGCCTTTCTAAAAAACCGGATCTGATTATTCTGGATAATCCAATTTCCTCATTCGACAAAAATAAAAAGTACGCCATTCTTGAAATGCTTTTCCGTCGAGAAGCCGATTCATGTCTGAAGAACAAAACCGTTCTGATGCTTACCCATGATGTGGAATCAATCATCGACACGATAAAGGCACTTTCGCAAAAGTTTAGTAATCAGACATCAGCGTCATTTCTAAAATTGGCAGCGGGTCAAATAAACGAATATGAAATAGGCAAGGATGATATACAGATTTTTTCTCAAATCTGTAAGAGCGTGTTTCAAAAGTATCAAAAATAGCTATGAGTTAGAATAGTGAATATTTAGCCCATGAGCAGAAAGACGCGTAAATCAAAAGTTAAACGTTACCCGACCGACCTGAACGATAAAAAATGGGACATTATTAACCCGTTATTGCCCGGAGCGTTGCCAGGCGGTCGTCCACGAAAAATAAGTGTAAGAAAGCTCATCAATGCGATCCTGTATGTGACGCGAAGCGGTTGTGCTTGGCGGTTGTTGCCGCACGGGTTTCCGCCTTGGCA
>CAJAVP010000081.1 GCA_903945375.1 uncultured Methylococcaceae bacterium
CCACCGATGAGTTTCGGGAGCTGTACTATTTACGCTGGTGTATCGAAACCTTCTACGGCCTGCTCAAGACCCGTTTGGATTTGGAGAATTTTACGGGCATCGGTGCCGAAGCGGTTCGCCAAGACTTCCATGCTACCGTGTGCTTATCCGGCTTGGAGTCGCTGCTGACCGACACTGCGCAAGCCATACTGGATGCTAAGGATACGAAGTACCCGCAGAGCGTGAACCGGGCGGTGTCGTTCAACGCGGTCAAAAAACTCGCCTTAGACTTGTTGTTGGTTGGCAGGCTTGAAACTGATGCGTTACTGGAAAAGCTGACAGCGTTGTTCCTCACTAACCCTTGCCTAGAGCGAAGCCACCGCAATCCGCCACGGAAAAACACCTCGTCAAGGGCGTTATTGAACTTCCATAAACGACAGAAAAAACATTGTTTTTAAATGATTTTTTCTTAACTTAATGGCAGTGCCGCGTAAGGGTGGATAAGCGATAGCGTCATCCACTAGCTGCCCTTAGAAAGGTGGATGACGCTACCGCTTATACACCCTATGACTACTACTGGAATAAATAGTGGCTATAACGTGTGGAGTGCACAGTTGTTCACTTTATTTCATGCTCGCGCCTAAGCTTGAGAATGCGACGAGGTGTTTTTACTGTTTGGCATCAATATGCGGTGGAATTCGCATGGCATAGAATGAACGCCATACAAAGATTAAAGCAATGGTCAATAACACAACGCCCATCGCTACGGTGTAATCCGCTGCGCCGGTTGTTACGTTCGCTTGCTTGATTTTGATAGCAATTTCAACGGCTAATAGACCAAATAAGGATGAGAACTTAATAATGGGGTTTAACGCCACTGAGGACGTATCTTTGAATGGGTCGCCAACCGTATCGCCGATGACCGTAGCGGCATGTAGTGGGGTATTTTTTTCTTTAAAATCAACTTCGACTAATTTTTTGGCATTGTCCCAAGCACCACCGGCGTTTGCCATGTAAATCGCTTGGAATAAACCAAATACGGCAATAGACAGCAAATAAGAAACAAAGAAGTTGGGGTCAAAACATGCAAATGCCAAAGTAATAGAAATTAGCACAACAAAGATATTCCACATGCCTTTTTGTGCGTATTCCGTACAAATTTTTACGACAGTAATAGAATCCTCAAGATCGGCTTTTTGTTTATCAAAGTCCATCGTTTCTTTGATGTAGGACACCGCACGATAAGCGCCAGTGCTGACGGCTTGCATGGACGCGCCACTAAACCAATAAATGACCGCACCACCGCAAATAAAGCCAAGTAATACCGGCGCATCGGTCAAACTTAATTGCAACATGCCGGCTTTATCCAACAACAGGATGATGGAAAAAATCATCGTGGTTGCGCCGACTACGGCAGTACCAATAAGCACCGGTTTAGCAGTTGCCTTGAAGGTATTGCCAGTGGCATCGTTTAATTCAAGATAGTGTTTGCCTAATTCAAAATTGGGCTCAAACCCTGAGTCGCGTTGAATTTCGGTGGCGACATGTGGAATATTCTCAATTTGCGATAACTCAAAAATAGACTGCGCGTTGTCGGTGACTGAGCCAAAACTGTCTACGGCAATGGTCACTGGCCCCATTCCTAAAAAGCCAAACGCGACCAAACCAAACGCGAATACCGCGTTGTAAGCGCCGATAAACTCAACGAGATCGTGTAAGCTAAAAGCAAAAGCCACGGCCATAATCAGCGCAATCAACATACCGTGCCAAAATGCACTGAAGTTACCTGTAACGATACCGGACAGAATGGTTAATGACGGGCCGCCTTCACGAGAGGCGATGACGATTTCGTGAACATGCTTAGAATGCGAGCTAGTGAAAACTTTGGTGGCTTCGGGGATTAACACTGCCGCCAATGTTCCGCAGCTAATAATAATCGCTAGTCGCCACCATAAATCAGGTAGCGTGTGCCCTGCAACTTGCATGTCATTGAGCAATAACCAGGTTAAGCCAAACGTGCAGCTGATACATAAGATAGCGGCAATCCAAATCAAACGGGTTAGGGGTTCTTCAAAATCAAATTCTAATAAGTTTTGATATTTGGCTTTGGCAAGTGCTTGATTGACATAATAAGAGCAGCACGATAAAACCGCCATCATGATACGTAGCGCAAAAATCCAGACGATCAATTTGGCCTGAATAATCGGATCATGCACAGCTAAGGTGATACACGAAATTAAAGCAACACCGGTAACGCCATAGGTTTCAAAACCATCCGCCGTAGGCCCTACAGAGTCCCCTGCATTGTCTCCCGTACAATCGGCAATAACACCCGGGTTGCGAGGGTCATCTTCGTCCATGTTGAAGATGATTTTCATCAAATCAGAGCCGATGTCGGCAATTTTGGTAAAAATACCTCCGGCCACACGCAGCACCGAGGCGCACAGTGATTCGCCTATCGCAAAGCCCAAAAAGCAGTAGCCAACGCTATGTTTGGGTAAAAAAAGCAGAATAATCAACATCAGGATGAGTTCTAGCGAAATCAGGAATAAGCCAATTGACATGCCTGACTGCAACGGAATATTGACCACGTCCCACGGTTTGCCACGTAACGACGCGAATGCTGTGCGTGAGTTGGCGTAGGTGTTGACGCGAATGCCAAAATAAGCGACAGCATAAGAGCCAATCATGCCGATGACGGTGAAAAATAGCACCAGCAAAGCGGTAGTGAATGACTCATCTTGTAAGCCCATGAAATAGTAGCTCATGGTCGCTGCAATCACTGCAAACAGCGTGAGTAGAAATTTGCCTTGCTGAATCAAATAAGTTTTACAGGTCTGGAAAATAATTTCTGCTACCGCCGCCATGGAGTGATGCACGGGTAAGGCGAGGATTTGTTTAAATTGAAATAAGCTGGTTCCTAGCGTGCCCAGCAAGACGAAGCTGCTATAAAACAGCAAATGCCATCCATCAATAGAAAGCCCGGCAACCTGAAATAAGGCTTGAGTTAAGTCTGGAATGACTAAATCAGCTTCACTGGCTTGAGCATTTGATAGTGGTAGAAATAAAAGCAAACAATAAGCTAATGGCGTGTTAAACATCGGTGGGCCGTATTTTTTCATTATTGGATTCCTGGTTTTTCAATAGTTATATACAAAGTTATGGAAAAAAATGGGTGATGAGATTAATTACTTAACTTACAAAGGCAATCCGCCCCAGTACACTCGCTACGCGCATTCCCAATCTCCAGATTGGGAATGCGGTACGCGAAGCTCAAGCTTCGCGTAGCAATAACGTGCTTATTACTAATTAAGCGGAAGGAGTCTGCGTAAAACATCCAAACACAATATGACGCTATTCGATGACATAGTCATTTTCTAACAGTTTGGCATGAGCAACCGCTAAACGGGCAATTGGTATGCGCGGTGCCGAACAAGACACGTAGTTAAGTTTGATGTGATGACAGAAACGAATGGATTGTGGATGTCCACCTTGCTCACCGCAGATGCCGATTTTTATATCTGGACGCGCCTTGCGTCCTAGCTCTACGGTCATTTTCATGAGTTGTCCCACGCCTTTGATGTCCAGCACTTCAAAGGGATTGTCTTCTAGTAGACCTACTTCGTTGTATAAAGGTAAGAATTTATTTTCCGCATCTTCCCGAGAAAATGAGAACGTCGCTTGCGTTAAGTCATTAGTACCAAATGAGAAAAATTCAGCGACCTCGGCAAGCTGTCCTGCCCGTGTACACGCGCGGACGGTTTCAATCATGGTGCCAAATTTAAAATTCAGCTTAATATCGTATTTGCTTTCAATATCTTGCCGGATTTGGGTGACATAGCCCTGCACTTTTTTCAGCTCTTGCGAGGTAATGACTTGCGGTACCATAATTTCTGGCGCGATTACTTGCCCCTCTTTATGGCAAATAGCAGCGGCTTCCAAAATTGAGCGAATTTGCATCTTGTAAATTTCAGGGTAGGACATACCCAAACGCACCCCCCGATGACCGAGCATCGGATTGACTTCGTATAATTCGCGTACTTTTTTCAACATCAGCTGTTTTTTAGCAATCGCCTCGCTAATCACTTCTTCGCTGAGCTGGTTAAACGGCGCGGGCAAGGTATGGTTAAGCCCCAATGTTTCTAAGGTAACACGCTGACCTTTAACAATGGTTTCATAATGTTGCAAAGCCTGTATTTCATCTTCCAATTGATGTTCGCTAGGTAAAAACTCGTGCATCGGCGGGTCAAGCAAACGCACGGTTACCGGATGAGGTGACATGGCAATAAACAGTTGTTTGAAATCTTCGCATTGAATCGGAAACAATTTTTCTAACGCTATTTGCCGACTCTCAGGCTCATCCGCCAAAATCATATCGATCACTAAAGGCAAACGTTCCTTGGCATTAAACATCCGCTCGGTACGGCATAAACCCACGCCAGCCGCGCCATAAGTGGCGGCTAAGCGGGCACGTTCTGGGGTATCGACATTGGCGTACACTTTTAGGGTGGCAATATCATCAGCCCAACTTAACAGCGTTTGAAATTCTCCTGAGACGGTTGGCGTGATCGTTTCAATCTCGCCTAAATAAATTAAACCGGTACTGCCGTCGATGGTAATAATGTCGCCTTCACGAATACGCACATCACCGACGACAGCGGAGCGCGATTTAACATCAATGGCAATATCTTCAGCCCCTGCAACACAGGCTTTGCCCATGCCGCGTGCGACTACGGCCGCATGAGAGGTTTTGCCGCCCCGACTGGTTAAAATGCCTTGCGCGGCAAAAAAGCCATGAATATCCTCCGGCTTAGTTTCTTCACGTAGCAAAATAATTTTTTCACCGGCCGCGCCCAACAGCACAGCGGTATCGGCTTCAAATACGCATTTGCCACAGGCCGCGCCAGGAGAGGCGGGTAAGCCTTGTGCTAAGGCTGGGATTTTATTGTGCGGATCAAGTTGTGGATGCAATAGCTGCTCTAACGATTCGGGGTTGATACGCAACAGGGCTTGTTCTTTATTGATTAAACCCTCGGCAACCATTTCTACGGATGTTCTTGCCATTGCAGCGGCATTCATTTTGCCGTTGCGAGTTTGCAGACAGTACAACACGCCGCATTCAATCGTATATTCATAATCTTGAACTTCATGGTAATGGCTTTCTAGTTTATTACGCAATTCAACCAGTTGCCGATAGATGTCGGGCATTTCTTCCGCTAATTCATGAACGGGTTTTGGGGTACGGATACCGGCTACGACATCTTCACCTTGAGCATTAACCAGATATTCGCCGTACATTTCATTAGCACCGGTGCCTGGATTACGGGTAAAGCCTACGCCCGTCGCACAATCATTGCCCATATTGCCAAACACCATTGTCACGACATTAACCGCCGTACCATTGGCCATTTTGGGTGTAATGTGGAACTCGCGGCGATAATCGACCGCACGTCTGCCATTCCAAGAGTTAAATACGGTTTTAATCGACAATTCCAGTTGCTCGTAAACATCCTCAGGAAACGGCTTGCCGGTTTCAGTTTGAACGACGTCTAAGAATAATTCGCTGATTTGTTTGAGATGATTGGCATCTAGTGCGACATCGGCTTTAATGCCGGCTTGTTTTTTGACTTCGGCAAAATGCACATCAAACTTTTCATCAGCGATGCCTAATGCCACTTTGCCAAACAACTGAATAAATCGGCGATAGGCATCATAAGCAAAACGTGGGTCTTGGGTCGCTTCAATTAATCCCTGCAAGGTGCTTTGATTGAGTCCTAAATTTAAAATGGTATCCATCATGCCCGGCATCGACACCGCTGAACCGGAGCGTACGGAGACTAGCAGTGGCTTATTAGCATCGCCAAACCCTTTACCAGTGCTTTGTTCAATCACTTGGATTTGTTGCTTTAGTTCGTTGATTAAAGATTCAGGTAATTGGTGGTATTCCAGAAAATAGAGACAGGCTTCCGTCGTAATGACAAAGCCAGGTGGGACATTTAAACCGATTTGCGTCATTTCACAAAGATTTGCGCCTTTTCCGCCTAACAGCATTTTGTCTTTGCCGTTACCTTGGTGGAATGAGTATATATATTGGGTCGTCATCAGCAGTACTCCGAGGGTTGTGGTTTACTTAAGCTTAGTACACATTCTAAATCCAGACTTAAAAAACATTAAGATAAATTTGTTAGGGGAATAGGCGGTCACTCGACTAGGAGTCTGTCGGCCTTAATATCCATAGCTGTTTAAAACAGTCAAAACACACAAAAAACCATACCAATCGGGCAAGATTGCACTTTTTTTGGCACTATGTCTGCTTATACAAAACGCAAGACACAAAGACGCTTCAGATTGAAAGCCATACACACCAGTGTCCACTCACCTTTGACAGCGTCCAGACCTCGCCGCATGAATCGACGAAAGCCCATAACCTCTTTA
>CAJAVP010000082.1 GCA_903945375.1 uncultured Methylococcaceae bacterium
CCGCATTCGACAAACACTACAACAACAGCAACAAGGCTTTCCCAGCCAACTGGGTACTACGACTACGAACCCTAGCGCCCGCTGGGTATTTCAGTTTTTTGCCGGTATCCATGTGCTGCTTATCGACCGTTGCCGGGAAATTATACTGAATTGCAACGACTATCATCACCAGCTGCTTAACTTACTCGGTGAGCGTTATGTTCAGTTATATGCCTGTTCTGGGTAATGAGGGTGCGGAATGTCGGATAATATATTGATTGTCCATATTTTTGTGATGTGGCATGGTGTCTGCCTTGTTAGTTTATGCTTTGACTCCCCAAAGCTAAACTAACAGGAGATTCATCGATATGTTTAAGTCTTTTCGCCGCTCAGCACTTACTGCCATCGTTATTGGTAGTTTTGCAGATCCTCTGCACGCCCATATGTATACCCAATTCCCCGCCTATGAAAGAGGCGGAGCTCCTGAGCAAAATCAATACGAGGCCATTTATCACGATGGTGCCTGGGCGCATGTTTTTATGAGCATCGGTCATGCTTGTGGACATACCGGTGTTCAAGGGCCTAACCCACGAACAATGCAGGTTGCTGTTGTCATTCCGGGCAACAATACCGAAGCACAAGTGATTGACTATCCATTACTCAATGGCGATTACAGCTTTTCATCTCTCAAGACGCAGTACAAAGTTATCGGGCCAGCGTCTCCGGATGCACAAGGCTATGATTGGGGAATTTCGGTCGCACAATCTGAAGCGATTCCCGCTTTAACGAGAACGTATACGTTTTATGCGGAAAAATCACCCGTTTATGAAAAAGCACCACGCGCGGCTGTCTGGGCGGGTGAAGGCGTGCCTAATTACAATGAGGCACAAATCGCACTATGGCTTCAACTTCCTGAAATACCGCAAGAATCTTGCGTAACTGATGTGCAATATTTTTTTGCAGCCGCTCAGTTTTGCGCCAAAAGCAAAATAAAAGGCGCATTACCGGGGCAAGCCTGGTTGCTTGGCGCGACTACGAATTGGTCAGAAGAATATCTCGGCGGCGCTCCAGACCAATGGTCACCTTATATACGAATGAAGCGTGATGTGAAAGCTAAACCTCTTCCTCTGAGTTGCGGTGGCAAGGGTCAGGTTATCTCGGTGTACCCTTCAAGCACGGATATTGACTCTTACCTGAAGCCCGTGTCTGAAAATAAAGATGGAAGTGCTCGCCAAATGAGCGTCCAAGAATGGTTTAATAAAAATTTAGCCACTCAAGGAACAGCAGATAGTCACGGTTGCATCGCGCCACAGCACTGGGATCCCAGTATGAAAATGTGTATGTAAGTCTTTCGGGGTTGAATAGTTATTGATGGTTAGAGCAGCACCAAATTATCGCGATGTATCAATTCGGCATCATCCGCATAGCCGAGGAGGGCATCAAATTGAGTGCTGCTTTTACCCATGATGCGTTGTGTGTCTTGGTGACCATAATTGATAAGGCCTCGGGCGATTTCATGACCTTGAGGGTCTAGGCAGGATACCAATTCGCCTCGTTCAAATTGTCCACTCACGGCGGTTACGCCGACGGCTAATAAACTTTTACCATCACTTTTTAAGACTTTAACGGCACCATCATCCAAGCTGACGCTGCCCTTGATTTGTAATTGTCCCGCCAGCCAGCGTTTTCTAGCAACCAGTGGTTCGATATCCGGCAAAAAATACGTGCCTATGTCGGCGCCGCTTAATACGGCGTTAATGATGTCGTCAATCGCGCCGGCAGCGACGACGGTGGCGGCGCCGGAGCGAGCGGCTAAGCGTGCAGCGCGGACTTTAGTCGACATGCCGCCGCGCCCTAAGCCACTGCGGCTATCGCCCGCCATGCTTTCTAGGCGTGTGTCATTGACACTGATTGCGGTGATTAAGCGTGCATCAGGATTTAGACTAGGATCGCTGGTGTATAAGCCTTGTTGGTCGGTCAAGATGATCAGTAATTCTGCACTAATGAGATTGGCAACTAGGGCTGCCAAGGTGTCGTTATCACCAAATCGAATTTCTTCGGTGGCTACGGTATCGTTTTCATTGATGACCGGTATAACCCCAAAATTGAGCAGGGTTAGTAAGGTGCTGCGGGCGTTTAAGTAGCGTTGTCGGTCAGATAAATCGTCATGCGTGAGTAAAACCTGAGCGGCATGTAAACCGTGCTGCTGAAAATTATCATCAAAAATACGCACTAATCCCATTTGCCCGACAGCGGCGGAGGCTTGCAGTTCGTGCAGCGTTTTGGGGCGGACTTTTAAGCCTAAGCGACTCATGCCTTCGGCGACAGAGCCTGAGGAAACGAGCACGACATCAATTTCTTGCTGGGCGAGTTCTGCCATTTGTTTAACCCAGCCCGCAATGGCGATTTGATCTAAGCCGCGTCCGCCTTTGGTGAGTAGGGAACTGCCAATTTTAATGACAACTCGTTTTACGTTTGCAAATTCAGATCTGTTCACTGTCTGTCCGCCGCTGCTGTTCTAAGAAGTCCATAATGGCAAACATGAGTTCTTTTGTGCCGGTGCCATTAATAGCGGCAATTTTAAAAACGGGCGCATCCCAGGCCAGTTCGTCAATAATCGCTTGGCAATGGTCGTCTATTTCGCTGTCTACCAGTCGATCAATTTTGTTTAAGACTAGCCAGCGTGGTTTGTCGGCTAACTCATCACTCCATTCTTCAATTTCGTAGATAATTTTGTTGGCGGATTCGGCGGGCGTATCCATGGTTTCGTAGGGCGCGACATCTAAGACATGCAGCAATAATCCGGTTCTGGATAAATGCTTGAGAAATTGTAAGCCAAGTCCTGCACCATCGGCTGCACCTTCAATCACACCGGGAATATCGGCGATGACAAAGCTACGCATGTCGTCAATTCTAACCACACCTAAATTGGGGTAGAGTGTCGTGAATGGATAGTCAGCCACTTTAGGTGTCGCTGAGGATACGGCACGTATGAGGCTGGATTTACCGGCATTGGGCATTCCGAGTAGTCCGACATCCGCGATTAAGGTAAGCTCTAAGTTGAGTGCTCGATGTTCGCCAGGCGTCCCTTTGCTAGCCTTTTGCGGCGCTCTGTTTACGCTGCTTTTAAAGCGGGTATTGCCTAGGCCATGAAATCCACCTTGGGCTACGAGTAAGGTTTGCCCGATTTGGGTTAAATCGCCAATCAACTCGCCGGTATCGGCATCGGAGATTTGTGTGCCAAGCGGTACGGACACATAGTAATCTTCGCCTTTTCGTCCGGTACAGTTTCGGCTCATGCCATTTTGACCACGTTGCGCTCTAAATACGCTGTGGTAGCGAAAATCTACGAGGGTGTTTATATTTTCAACCGCGATAAGATAAACGCTACCGCCATCACCACCATCACCACCATCGGGACCGCCGAGTGGGATATATTTTTCACGACGAAAACCGATCGTTCCATTGCCGCCATCGCCGGCTTCAACGCGGATTTGTGCTTCATCAACAAACTTCATTCATTACACCTGATTGCTTGGCAATCGTAAGGGATAAAACGAAAAAAGCCCCAGCCATAGGATGGAGCTTTTTGATCAACCGAATGCCGACATGAGTCGGGCTTAAATTTATGCAGCGATGACGCTGACAAATTTACGGTTTTTAGGGCCTTTCACTTGAAAGACAACTTTGCCTTCGGCGGTTGCAAACAAGGTATGGTCTTTTCCGCAACCTACATTATCACCGGGATGGAAATGCGTGCCACGTTGACGAACAATAATATTGCCTGCCGCAACCGCTTCACCACCAAAACATTTTACACCTAAGCGTTTTGCATTTGAGTCGCGTCCGTTGCGGGTACTACCACCAGCTTTCTTATGAGCCATGAGTTTTTACTCCTAAATGTTAGGCAGAAATGCCAGTGATCTGGACTTCTGTGTAGTATTGACGATGCCCCATTTGTTTCATATGGTGCTTACGTCTTCTGAATTTAATGATTCTAATTTTTTTATGTCTACCTTGTGACATAACTGTTGCAGTGACTTTGCCGCCTTCAATATAAGGGAAGCCAACTCGAACCGCATCATCGCTTTGGATCATTAGCACTTTATCAAACTCGATGCTATCACCCGCACCTAGTTCTAATTTTTCTATTTTTAAGGTTGTACCCTCTTCAACTCGGTACTGTTTGCCACCTGTTTGAATTACCGCATACATCTGCGTAAGCTCCGTCAAGCATTAATCAATTGAAATTTAACTGACAATTATATTTTTTATTGGCCTTTTAGTCAACCATAGATTCTGCATTAAGCGGACTATTGATTAATGGACAACGTAGCGTTGATAAAGCATTGCCAGCATATCGCATTCATCTTTTGTCGGCCTTGTCCAGCCGGGGATACCTAAATCCGCTAACACTTGCCTTCCTTGGCTATCTAGGCTCATATCCAGTAGAACGTTGCTTAATGCAGCGCCCATGTCAATAAGATGCGGAGATACGCTAAATAAATGGAAAGCAAAGGCGGTTTCACTTTGATCAATTTGACGTAAGTTCTTTTTGGTTAAGCCTGATAGCCCACGATAGGTGTCACTCAGCATAAAAAGGATATCGGCTGATCCTTTCAATAGCATTTGCAAGGCTTTGATATCGTGACCTGAAAATAAATACTCCATGTTGCCTAAGGACTCGTCATTTTCTTCTAATAAAAATCGACCTAACAAGTAAACAAAGTTATTAGCGGCAGCCGTCACAATTTTTCCGCCTTGATACTCGCTAAGATGTATGCGAGGGTCATTGGCTCTAACAAGCAAGGTTACCTCATCGGTTTGGTCAATTGGACGCAATAAGGGCTGAAAGTTATGCTCTAAGAATAAGCGGGTTGCTTCAAAGGGTTTGGTAAAAACAATGTCCATCTCTTCGATTTTTATTTCACGATCACTCATTGCGCCGTGAATCAATTCTAAGTGGACTTCTTTGCCTATTTGTCGTTGTAAGTAGGTATTAAAGAAATACCAGCCATTCATTTGCTGGCTACTTTGCACATTAACCCAAAGATTAAGTTTACCTGTATTGGCAACTGGCGGCGTCGAGAGTGGGCTAGGCATTGCCATAGATGGAGTTGGTGCTTGCAATTGCGGCGCAGGACTTGGCTTTGCAAAAGGTGTAGGCGTAGTTGAGTTCACTCTCGTTGAGGGTTCAGTCAAGAACCGAGTCAATCCGGTCATTTTAAACAGTACGCCTATCATGCGGTTGCTGTTGATGATATGGATTATGACTTGTTGTTTTTGCCAATGCTCAAATAATTTGAGCAATTGCGCTAAGCCCATAGAGTTGACGCGTTGTACTTGAGCAAAATTGAGCTCTACCTCGCAGTTGGTAGGAACAATATAAAGTGATTCTAGGGGTTTGATAGATTCAACATCAATAATACCGGCAAAATTAAAACGCTGCTCTAATGCTGTTGCGGAAGGGCTTGGCGTTATCATCAAGCCCGTGAGTGTGGTGAGGTCGATAGCTGGAGCAGAGGTATTTTGAGAGGCGGCTTCAGTGATAACTCGAGTCGTGCTAGCGGGTGACTGAGTGGGGGTCGATTCTCTGACTGGCGCACTGGGGGTGCTCGCTAGAAAACGAGTCAATCCCGTCATTTTGAACAGCACAGTAATCATGCGATTGACTTGGCTGATATGAATAACGATATTTTGTTTTTGCCAATGTTCAAACAGCTTGAGTAGCTGTGCTAAGCCCATCGAATTGACGCGATCGACTTGGGCAAAATTCAACTCTACTTTGCTGTTCGCGGGCAGGCAGTACAACGGATGTAATAACTGCACGGCAGCGACGTCAATATTGCCAATTAAGTTAAACTGCTGATTCATCATGTCAGCTGTTGGTGTTGGCGATATTTGTAAAATCGGCGGCACAACATCCAATGTAGGTGGAGCGGGCAGGGGATTGGTGTGAGTCTCAACTTTGTGTATTCCGTGTATAGCGTGTTGATCATCTGCAAGCAAGTGTGAAAGGCCTGTTTGATTGAATAATACACAAACCGTTTGGTTGGCGCGTGTAATGCGAACATTGATTTCTTGTTTTTTCCAGTGCTCAAACAGTTTAAACAACTGCGCTAGTCCCATTGAATTTATCCATTCGACTTGAGCAAAATTTAACTCGGCGTTGGCTTTGGAGGGTAACACATAAAGCGTTTCCAAAACACGAGAGGAATCTACGTCGATGATTCCGATGAGTGCAAATTCTTGTGTCAAAGATTCTGAGCTGGGTTGTTGCTGAATTAGTAACTTCGAGTTAGTCATATGTTTTTACAGCCTCGTTGAGTTCGCTGTGAAATAAGAATTGAAAACCTTTGTCAATTTCAGGATCAAAGGGATGCTTAAAATCCATAAAAGCGCAAACTTGAGTTTGCTTAAAGGGGAAAACACGCAGTTGTAAATAGTCAGACATGCGCCAAATTAAATAAAGCCCACCGCCACCTACCCCAGAATCGAGTCCTATACCTTGAACATTACGAGACAAGCGATTGAGAAATATATTAGGCGTTAATGTTCCCCAGTTGTCCGTCAGTGAAATGCCGAGCAGACCATTTTGAATAGAAACATCCAGTCGCAAAAACTCATCGCTGTTGAGTTCACGTGAGGTACCTTTTGGATAAAGAGGACGACCTTTGCCGTCGCGTGGTGCGCCACACAGTCCATTTTCAATCAGCTCATCTAATAGGAAAATAGCCGCATCTAAGCGGTCGGGGTTGGCAATGTCCTGTTCTTGTAGCCACGCATCGACTTCATTGATAATAAAGGCTTTATCTTCGCTATGGGTAAATTGAAATTCTCGACGCTGCTCGGGATAACGCAACAGCATAGCGAGATCGTCCGTGTAGTGTTTGTGGTGTTGAGTGAGTAATTCTCCCCAGCCTAGCTGGTCGTTGATAGGATGGTTTTGCAATAACACGCGCCGAATACCCTGTGCTGAGAGGCTAGGAATTATATCTGCGAAGTTTTGTTCGGCTAGTAAGACAACCGCTTGACGTTGAATGCGTGGCGCGACTATTTTGGGATTGGCTCGATAAAATGAATCGGTGATGTGAATGGCTTCTAGCTGGTCAGAATCCTCATCGATAGTTTGATTGCTACTACCGAGTCCTGTTGTTTTTTCAACGTGTTCGACACAAAAAATAGTGACATCATCATGAAAAATAGAGCGACCCAAAAAGTTGCTTAATGATAATAATAGGTTTTTATTTAAGGTTTCAATCTCGCTGTCGCCGTGTTGAATCAGAATTTCTTCAAGACGTTCGTAGCCAAAACATTCGCCGTGTTGATTTTCTTCTTCTACGATACTATCAGTATAAAGAAACAGTCGATCGCCTAAATCAATCTCTGTTGTTTCTTGTTCATATTCCGTCATGGCATTTTTGCCTAATGGCAAACCACCGAGTTCCAAGCTTTCTAGCTGACTCAGCATGGCACGGTAAAGATAGGCAAATTGATGGCCGGCATTCGCATAACGCAGTTCACCTGTACGCGTATCTAAACAAATGGCAAACATGGTCATCAGTAAGGTTTGATGCGCGGTATTGAAGATAATATTACTTAAGCGCGATAAGATTTTACTAGGCTCTTTCTCTTTTTCTGATTCAAGAAAGTTTACCCCTGCTTTCGCTGCACAAACAATCGTGCCGGCAGCAATACCATGACCGCTGACGTCGCCAATCAAAATCACTGCCCAACGCCCATCGATCATGTAATAGTCATAAAAGTCCCCCCCAATTTCACTCGAGGTAATCATGGTCGACAAACCGCGTATGCCGGGTAACTCGATTTGAGGTGGGCGTAATAGATTTTTTTGCAAAGCCGCAGCGTTAGCAACTTCATCGTTAAGGCGGGTGCTCAGACTTTGCATAGTCTCAATCAAATCACCTTGAGATTGAGACATTTTGAGCATCATGTCTGCCACTTTAACAATCCCTAGAATATTGTTTTGACCAATAACAGGAAGGGCTTCGTATTTAATGGCGGGGTCTCGATTTAAAAAATCTACAATCACTTGATCGATTCGATCTTCTGAATTAGCAATCAGTGGCGCTACAAAAATATCCGCATTACCAACCAACAGAATATCTAGGCTTTTTCGAGCATATAACTCACGTGCAAAGGCACGCGTCATCAGATTGAGAAAGTTACGTCGAGAAATTAAGCCAAAGTATTTGTTGTTGGCATCCATTATAGGAAGAGCGACCAAATCCGCTTGGGTCAAAAAAAGATTAAGAACCTCTAAAATAGGGGTTTCAAGTGTTATGGGTTTCACTGCTTGGGTTAATTCAAGAACCCTAGGGACATAAAATCCAGAAGAATTGTTATTATCACTTTTTTGATTATCAGGCATAAATTACGCGTAATTTGTTAGTAAGCCAGAAATTTGGCAATTGTCTGACTTGATTCTAAAAGATAATCATGACAGCTTAATTACATGCCTGTTAGTGAATCTGTTCTAGTTTATAGAATATTGAATGTCGATTATTTGGGCTTTGTCGGTCGGTAGGAAAACGCTAACCAGACAAACAGTGGCTTAAAGATCGGACAATTTCCAGCTATTGTATTTTATCGGTTAAAAGAACAAGCCTATTTATTTTCAATAAGTTGGATTTTATCTTCCAGTTCTTTTACTTTTTTCAGTAAGGCCGGTAATTTACTTAAAGCTGCTTGTTCTTTAAACGCCAAGCGTTTTTCTTTAGCCGGACTGCCAAAGATATGCGTGCCAGCAGCGACGTTTGTCGCAACCCCCGCTCTTGCCATGATGACTGCCCCTTGACCAATGGTCACATGGTCAGCAATACCGGCACTGCCGGCGAGAATAGCATAGTCTTCAATTTGACAAGAGCCTGAAACGCCTACTTGACCACAAATAATGACATGACGACCTATTTTATTGTTATGACCAATTTGTACTAAGTTATCAATTTTACTGCCACGCCCAATGGTTGTCGCTCCTAATGCGCCACGATCAATACACGTATTTGCGCCAATTTCACATTGATCGCCAATAACGACATGCCCCACTTGCGGGACTTTGATATGTTGATGATTTCTAAATTTATAACCAAAACCATCCGCACCAATTACGGCGCCGGCATGAATAATCACATCATCACCAATAATGACATTATCGTAGATCACCGCATAAGGATGAATGCGACAATTTTTACCAATTTTGACCTGATTGCCTACGCACACACCGGCTAAAATCCGCGTGTCATCGCCCACTTCGACCTGATCACCAAGTACCGCAAAAGGGCCTATGTAGGTGTTTTTTCCCAGTTTTAGATTGTCTGCGACAACCGCTTGAGGGGCAATTAGGGGCGCATAGTGTCGTTCGGGATAGAGAGCGTCTAATGCTTTAATAAAGCTGAGTTCAGGATCCTCGCAAATCAGTAATGCCAATGTTGGGGGGGAGTCTTCTCGAGCAATCGTTTCTGCGATAAAACAGGCGCTAGCAGCGCAGTCTTTTAGATATTGGCGATAACGTGGATTCGTCAATTGGGTCACTTGAGCCGCGCCTGCTGAACTAATGTCAGCGGCGCTTTCAAGTATGGCGTTAGGGTCGCCGCCTTCGATACGGGCATTACAAATTTCAGCAAGTTGTTTGATGGTAATCGACATAGCTATCCTTGGGCGGTTTTAGTGTGGGCTTGCTAGTTTCTTGGGTTTGATGGTTTAGACATCGGCAATCGGTTGCTGCCAGTGTCCAGATTGGCCACCTTGTTTTTCCAATAAGCGTATCGCAGTAATGGTCATGCCACGATCCACGCCTTTACACATATCGTAAATAGTCAGCAGGGCGTTGCTGGTTGCAACTAAGGCTTCCATTTCAACACCGGTTTGGTGGTTGGTCTTAACGGTGGATTGACAACGGACACGATTATGCACGGTTTCTGGGCTGAGTTCTATGTCAACATGAGTAATGGGTAGTGGGTGGCATAAGGGAATTAAGTCAGCGGTTTTTTTGCAAGCCATAATCCCTGCTAGCCTAGCAATTCCGAGAACATCGCCCTTTTTATGAGCACGATCCATAATGAGCTGAAGTGTATCAGGCTGCATTTGAATATAGCCTTCGGTAATAGCGGTGCGTTGACTGATCGGTTTGTCACCAATATCGACCATATGGGCTTCACCGGAGAGGTTAAAATGATTTAATGAAGGCATGAGTTTTTAAGATTCAAGTTAAACATCTGGACTATGAGATGACGGAGTTAGCGCGTATTATCCTTATTTTTGTCACGGTGTGAATCGATATGTCAGTTAAAGTACGGTATTTTGCCAGTTTAAGAGAACGTCTTGGGCGTTCAGAAGATGAGTTAGTGTTTTTTGCGCCTTTAACCGCCCATGCCATTTGGGAGCGTGCAAATCCCGATTTGCCCATGCCAGACAACACCTTAGTGGCCGTGAATATGGATTATGTCAAGTTAGACGTATTGGTTAATGACGGGGATGAAATTGCTTTTTTTCCGCCCGTCACCGGAGGTTAACATGACTATCAAAATCGTCGAGAGCCATTTTGAACCTTGGCAAGAAGTACAGATATATCAAAATGCCCAGGCTGCATTAACAGACAAAGCCGGTGCTGCTGCGGTTTTTGTCGGCACGATGCGAGATTTTAATGCCGGTCATACAGTGAGCGGTATGCGCTTAGAATACTATCCAGGTATGACGGAAAAACAATTGGAAAAAGTCATCTCACAGGCTAATACGCAATGGCAAATGCTAGATTGCCTGCTCATTCATCGTGTCGGCGATATTTTACCCCATGAGGCGATTGTGTTAGTGGCCGTGTGGTCATTTCATCGCGGCGATGCACTAGATGCTTGTCGCTATTTGATTGACAGCTTAAAAACACAAGCACCGTTTTGGAAAAAAGAACGCATCGGCGACAGTGCCTGTTGGGTGGCAGGTAATACCAAAGGTTATTACGCAATAGAGTGATTTTTATTTGTTGATAGGGGAGTGAATTAATCTGGTATTTGGCTTGAATGGCATTATCTATGCTTAAGTCTATCAAATTTCTGCAAGATTTTACGGAATGCGATATAATGCCAACAAATAGACATTTCTCCGCGCATTCGCGCATTCTTCACTCCAACAAGGTAAATCCATGCTCAATGATGTTTCTACATTACCCTCTTTTTCTGATTTAGCGCTGATTGAACCGGTGCTAAAAGCATTGGAAGATGTCGGTTATGAAACACCTTCGCCAATTCAGGCACAAGTTATCCCGCACATGTTGCAAGGCAAAGATGTGTTGGGACAAGCTCAGACGGGGACGGGTAAAACGGCGGCTTTTGCATTGCCAATTCTGTCTCGTATTGATATTAAACTTAAAGATCCGCAGGTTTTGGTGTTAGCACCAACGCGCGAACTTGCTATTCAAGTAGCTGAGGCGTTTCAACGCTACGCTACTCATTTAAAAGGTTTTCACGTTCTACCCATTTATGGCGGACAAGATTACAGCACACAACTGCGCCAGCTAAAACGCGGAGCGCATGTCGTTGTCGGTACACCAGGTCGCGTGATGGATCACATGCGTAAAGGTACATTGAATTTGGACGGTTTAGTCACTTTAGTGCTTGATGAAGCCGATGAGATGTTGCGCATGGGCTTTATTGACGATGTGGAGTGGATACTAGAACAAACGCCTGATGAGATACAAATCGCGTTGTTTTCGGCAACCATGCCAACGGTAATTCGTAAAATCGCTCAAGAATATCTACATGAGCCAGAGCAAATCACCATCAAAGTCACGAATGCGTCAGCTGAAAATATTCGTCAACGTTTTTGGGTTGTCAGTGGCGTACATAAATTGGATGCTTTGACCCGTATTCTGGAGGTTGAAACCTTCGATGGCATGATTATTTTTGTTAGAACCAAAACTGCCACTGTCGAATTAGCTGAAAAATTAGAAGCGCGGGGCTATTCAGCAGCGGCTATTAACGGTGATATGTCTCAGGCACTCAGAGAACGAGCAATTAATAACTTAAAAAATGGCAAGTTAGACATCCTTATCGCGACCGATGTGGCGGCGCGTGGTCTTGATGTGGATCGTATTACCCATGTCGTCAATTACGACATTCCTTACGATACTGAATCTTATGTTCACCGTATTGGTAGAACGGGACGTGCTGGGCGTACCGGTGATGCCATTTTGTTCATCGCGCCTAGAGAAAGAAAGTTGCTGATGAATATAGAAAAAGCAACGAAACAAAAAGTTGAGGAAATGGGCTTGCCATCAACGGAAGTCATTAATAACAAGCGTATTTCTCGATTCAAACAGAATATTACCGATACCTTAGCCGCTGAGGAATTAAGCTTTTTCACACAGCTGATCGAACAGTATGAGCGTGAGCATAATGTTTCAGCAATGGAAATTGCGTCTGCATTAGCAAAATTGGTTCAAGGCGATACCCCGTTGCTCATGCAAAATCCACCTAAAAAAGCCAGAGATCCGAGAGATGAGCGGGAAGGTGGGGATTTCTCAAGATCACGTGAAGAGCGACCAAAAAGAGAACGTAGCTCACGTCGTGAGTTTGGTGGCGCAGACATTGAAATGGAATTGTTCCGTATTGAGGTCGGTCATGTTCACGGTGTCAAACCCGGCAACATTGTTGGCGCAATCGCCAATGAAGCGGGAATAGATGGCAAGCATATCGCGCGTATCAAAATTGAGGAAGATTACAGTACCGTTGAATTACCCGCTGGAATGCCTAAAGACTTAATTCAAGATTTAAAGCGTGTCAGAGTTGCTGGTCATCCTTTAAATATTTCCAAACTTGAACATGGCGCGGGTGGACGCACGACCGATAAACCTAGAAAGCGTATCGGTGCACCTCGACGTGCTAGATCTAAAACGGACGAATAACACGACTTAAGCTTTATCGACTTCACCCCGCTAGGCCAGATGGTTTAGCGGGGTTTTTATTGATGCCAAAGGCAGCTTCCTGATTGTTGTTTAATTTTTTCTATACTGAGCTGATGCGCCTGTAGTTCTTCGCTGTTACAGGTAATAATTTTCAATGCAGGGCGATCTGCGGCTAGCCGTTTGACCGCTTGTGTGGCTATTGCAAGACTTTGGTCTGAGACATTTTCGTCCAATAAAGACGCTTGACCGCCAGTCATCAATAAAAACACATCCGCTAAGAGTTCTGCATCTAATAACGCACCATGCAAATCCCGTTGACTGCTATCAACATAATAATGTTTGCAAAGTGCGTCTAAGCTGTTGCGTTGCCCTGGGCGTTTTTTTCTGGCAAAACTCAAGGTATCAAATACTTTACAATAATCGCCTACGGTTTTGTCGAATTGACTGAGTAATGAAAATTCATAATTGATGAAGCCAACATCAAACGGGGCGTTATGTATAATCAGCTCTGAGTTTTCAATAAACGCAATAAACTCATCTGCAATATCTGCAAAGCATTTTTTGTCCGCCAAAAATTCATTACTAATACCGTGAACAGCCAGTGCGCCTTCGTCAATATCCCGCTCGGGATTGATATAAACGTGAAAGTTTTTACCTGTTAAGCGCCGATTAAGCAGTTCTACGCAACCGATTTCAATGATGCGATGACCGTCTTGGGGATTGATACCCGTTGTTTCAGTATCAAGAATAACAAGACGATGATTAAATTGATGTTTATCCATAAGTTACCTTAAAAGTGTCGTTGTATAAAAGGTCACCTGATTAGCAACATGCTTCAGTGAATCCCTACCGGCATGACGACTTAGCTGAAGAATCTTGCTAATCAGGAAAGGCCATGCAAGAGATTATTGGCAAACAAATTTAGCTCAGCCAGTGACAGTGAGTCATTAATAGCATACATTAAGGTTTTATGACTATCCAATATCACCCATGATCACTAATCGACCTGTTGTGCTGGCCTTCTCGGGTCATGACCCAAGTGGAGGCGCTGGCATTCAAGCGGACATTGAAACGCTCATTAGTCACCAATGTCATGCCGCTAGCGTAATTACTTGCTTAACTGAGCAAGACACGCGAAATGTCAAAAAACTCATTCCTCAATGCCCTGAGAATATCATTAGCCAAGCAAAAACTATTTTGGATGATTTGCCCGTCAAGGTCTTCAAAATTGGTTTAATTGGGCATCAAGAAACCGCTCTTGCTATCTATGCTATTTTAAAGCAATACCCCGATATTCCTGTCGTGCTTGATCCAATTTTGGCAGCGGGCGGAGGCACTTCGCTTTGCTCGGAGCGTTTGATTACCGCAATCAATGATTTATTATTGCCTTGCACCACCGTGTTGACACCGAATAGTCAAGAAGCTCGCAAACTGGCTGGACACGAGGATTTAGAGGTCTGTGGCGTAGAATTGCTCTCTAAGGGTTGTGAATATGTATTGATTACTGGCAGTCATGAACACACCACGGTGGTGAATAATCAATTGTTTCATGATGGTTATTGCTGGGAAACCTATACGTGGGACAGATTGCCAGAAAGTTATCATGGTTCGGGTTGCACCTTAGCGAGTAGCCTTGCGGCATTGATTGCCCAAGGCTTAGAGCCGGTGCAGGCCGTACTCGAAGCGCAAGAATACACATGGAATTCCTTAAATAGTGCTTATCGTCCCGGTAATGGTCAGTACAATCCTAATCGATTCTTTTGGGTGGAGGATGATTTATGAAATGTCCCAAACAAGGACTTTATGCGATTACGCAAACCGCAAATAAAACCTTGCCAGCTATTATCAGCGAAGTGACAGCGGCACTACAGGGCGGGGTGGTTATGGTGCAATACCGAGACAAACAACCCATTAATGCCGCTTTACTTGCCAGTGAATTGGTGACGTTGTGCCACCATTATCACGTCCCTTTGATTATTAATGACGATGTGGCTTTAGCTTTGGCAGTGGGGGCAGACGGGGTTCATCTGGGGCAACAAGATGGCAGTATTGCTGAGGCTAGAGAACAATTAGGTGCAGATGCGATTATTGGCGTTTCATGCTACAACGCATTGACGACCGCTTTGCAAGCCCAAGCGAATGGGGCTGATTACGTCGCCTTTGGACGATTTTTTCCTTCTCGCTCTAAGCCGTTAGCAGCGCCTGCCAGCTTAGAAACCTTACATCAGGCGCGACAGGTTTTAAGCCTTCCTATCATTGCCATCGGTGGCATTCTGCCCGAGAACGGTGCGGGACTATTGGCGGCTGGTGCGAATATTTTGGCGGTTATCGATGGTTTATTTGGCAATGAAATTGAACAAGCCGCGAAGGCTTATCAAATCTTGTTTGATAACTCAGGCTTGCATTAGAAAAATTCATTTTTACAAGAGATTAGCCAAAAAGTGTATTAAAATAGCCCGTTATTTTATGCTTTAGCCACAATTCTGCTAAAGTCTCACCGCTACACACAAATTCACAATGGAGTTATACATGCGCATCATCCTGTTAGGGAGTCCAGGTTCCGGTAAAGGAACACAAGCCCAGTTTATTACCGAAAAATACGCTATCCCACAAATTTCAACGGGTGATATGCTTAGAGCTGCCGTTCGCGAAGGAACCGCCTTGGGGATGGAAGCTAAAAAAGTTATGGATGCCGGTGGTTTAGTATCTGATGCTATTATTTTGGGACTCATTAAAGAGCGTATTGCCTATGATGACTGTGCTAATGGTTTTCTTCTGGATGGTTTTCCGCGCACAATCGTACAAGCGGAGGGCCTAGAGGCAATGGGCGTAACGATTGATACTGTTATAGAAATTGTGGTCAGCGATGACGAAATCATCAAGCGAATGGCCGGTAGACGTGTTCATGTCGCTTCTGGTCGCACGTATCACACGGAATTTAATCCACCGAAAGTTCAAAATACCGATGATGTGACGGGCGAGCCGTTGCTTCAACGGGATGATGATAAAGAAGAAACTGTGCGTAAACGTTTAAACGTGTATCACGATCAAACTAAACCGTTGGTCGGTTATTATTCTGCGGCAGATAAGCCGGTCAAGTTTACTTCAATCACGGGCGTCGGCAGTGTTGAGGAAATCACCCAAAAAGTATTTGCTGTTTTGGGATAATCATTACCTTTATTTTTAGCAGCTGGATCAGCACCCTCTTTTAGAATTAAAACTATGTCAGGAAAAACTTTATATGACAAATTATGGGAAGAGCATGTCGTTTTCACGGAAGATGACGGCTCTTCGCTAATTTATATTGATCGTCAGCTACTGCACGAAGTTACCTCGCCACAAGCGTTTGAGGGATTGCGTTTGGCAGGTCGGCAAGTCTGGAATGCCTCACGAAATCTAGCCGTGGCTGATCACAATGTTCCTACCACCGAACGCGATAAGGGCATTGCTGATTCTGTTTCGCGCCTACAAGTTGAAACCTTAGATAAAAACTGTACGGAATTTGGCATTACCGAATTTACGATGACGGATCACCGGCAAGGCATTGTCCATGTTATTGGGCCAGAGCAGGGCGCGACCTTGCCAGGTATGACCGTGGTTTGTGGTGATTCGCATACGTCTACCCACGGTGCGTCGGGTGCTTTAGCGTTTGGTATTGGAACCTCAGAAGTTGAGCATGTCTTAGCGACACAATGCTTGGTTCAGAAAAAAGCAAAAAATCTTCTAATACAGATCGACGGACAAGTCGGTATCGGAATTACAGCTAAAGACATCGTGCTGGCTATCATTGGCACGATCGGTACAGCGGGCGGTAATGGTTATACGATAGAGTTTGCCGGTGCTGCCATTCGCGCCCTATCGATGGAAGGGCGTATGACAGTTTGTAATATGGCGATAGAAGCCGGTGCGCGAGCGGGATTAATTGCCGTTGATGATGTGACGATTGATTATTACCGAGATCGTCCGTATTCACCTAAAGGCAGCGATTGGTTTATGGCTGAGCGAATGTGGCAACATTTGCACTCCGATGACGATGCGGTTTTTGACAAAGTAGTAAAAATAGACGCTAGCCTCATCAAACCACAAGTCACTTGGGGAACGTCGCCTGAATTGGTCATTGCAATCGATGAAAAAATACCGAATCCTGCTCAAGAAGCCGATGCCGTTAAACAGCAAAGCATGGTACGCGCGTTGGATTATATGGGGTTGAAAGCGGGACAAGCGATAACTGATATCGCCGTAGATAAAGTATTTATTGGCTCATGTACGAACTCGCGAATCGAAGATTTGCGTGCGGCAGCAGCAATTGCTAAGGGCAGAAAAATTGCCTCGACTATCCAGTTGGCTTTAGTTGTTCCGGGATCTGGTCTGGTAAAAATGCAGGCCGAAGCCGAAGGTCTGGATAAAATTTTTATCCATGCCGGATTTGAATGGCGCGAACCTGGCTGCTCTATGTGTTTGGCGATGAATGCAGACCGCTTAGCTGCTGGTGAACGATGTGCCTCTACCTCCAACCGTAATTTTGAAGGTAGGCAAGGTTATGGTGGGCGTACGCACTTGGTCAGTCCCGCAATGGCGGCAGCGGCGGCTATTGCCGGACATTTTGTTGATGTTCGACAATTTTGATGAGCGCAAATCGTTTGAGTTGTCATGATGGTCTGCTATCTGAAATCGATATCCTAAATTAACTTATTACCTATTTATGCAAGCTTTTACTCAATTAACCGGTTTAGTTGCACCTTTGGATCGAGCTAATGTCGATACCGATGCCATTATTCCTAAGCAATTTCTTAAATCTATTAAACGTGCCGGTTTTGGCCCTTATTTATTCGATGAGTGGCGTTATCTGGATCATGGTGAGCCCGATATGGATTGTACAAATCGCCCGATTAATCCTGATTTTGTCTTAAACAAAGCGCAATACCAACAGGCCGAAATTTTGCTTACCCGAGAAAATTTTGGTTGCGGCTCTTCGCGTGAACATGCGCCTTGGGCATTGGCCGATTTTGGCTTTAGAGTGATTATCGCGCCAAGTTTTGCCGATATTTTTTACAACAACTGTTTTAAAAACGGCTTATTGCCTATTGTGCTGAGTACCGAAACGGTCGATCAGCTGTTTGGTGAATTAGTGGACGGTTATCAATTAACGGTAGATTTGTCATCACAAAAAATAATCACCGCAGCGGCCGCGAGCATTCACTTTGAATTAGACGAAAATCGCAAATATCGTTTACTTAACGGCTTGGATGATATTGGGTTAACGCTGCAACAAGCCGATGAAATCAGAACTTATGAACGGCAGCGGGCTAAGATTGCACCGTGGTTGTTTGTCGATTAAAAAATTTTGACGACGAGCATTGGGTGGTTTGAGGGAGTGCTTGAGTCAAGTTTCATTTATTAATAAAGGTTATTTAACGATAATGACAAAAAAAATAGCAGTTTTGCCAGGCGATGGCATTGGTACCGAAATTGTTGCTGAAGCGATAAAAGTCCTAGACTTCATTAACTCAGATATGGCGCTGGATTTGGAGTTTGAATACGGTTTAATTGGCGGGGCGGCGTATGATGAATATGCCACGCCATTTCCTGAACAAAGCTTAGCCTTAGCAAAGGCGGCAGATGCTGTGATTTTGGGTGCTGTGGGTGGTTACAAATGGGAAGCGCTGGATATTTCAGTACGTCCTGAAAAAGGTCTACTGGGTTTGCGTTCAGAATTACAATTGTTTGCTAATCTACGACCAGCCATATTGTATCCCCAATTAGCCGATGCCTCGACACTCAAACCGGAAGTTGTCGCCGGTTTGGATATTATGATCGTGCGAGAACTCACTGGGGGTATTTATTTCGGTCAACCACGCGGCATCCGAGTATTGGACAATGGTGAAAGGCAAGGTTATAACACCTTGGTTTACAGTGAGTCTGAAATACGCCGTATTGCACATAGCGCGTTTCAGATTGCCCAAAAAAGGAGTCGTCGCTTGTGTTCAGTTGACAAAGCGAATGTGTTGGAATGTACGGAATTATGGCGACAAGTGATGATTGAAACGGGTAAGCAATACCCAGACGTTGAATTAAGCCACATGTATGTCGACAATGCCGCGATGCAGCTAGTCCGCGCACCTAAACAGTTTGATGTAATGGTAACGACGAATATGTTTGGCGATATTCTTTCCGATACCGCTGCTATGTTAACAGGGTCTATCGGCATGTTGCCGTCTGCATCATTGGATGCTAATAACAAGGGAATGTATGAGCCGATTCACGGTTCAGCGCCTGATATTGCCGGTAAAGGCATTGCTAATCCCTTGGCCACAATATTATCAGCGGCGATGATGTTGCGTTATACCTTCGATTGCTCGGATGCCGCTGAGCGCATTGAAGCAGCGGTTAATTGCGCTTTAGATGCGAATAACCGTACCGCTGATATCTATTCAACAGGTATGCAAAAAGTGAGTACGGTACAAATGGGTGATGCAGTAATTTCAGCTTTGAGAGGTAACTAATGACTAAACTTTATAATGTCGCCGTGGTCGGTGCTACGGGTGCTGTTGGCGAGGCAATGCTATCTATTTTGGAGGAGCGTAACTTCCCCGTCGGTGACGTTTATGCGCTAGCGAGTAGTAACTCGGTTGGTAAAAGAATTCCGTTTAAAGGGAGTTCGTTAGTCGTAAAAGATTTAGCAACGTTTGATTTTGCTAATGTGCAAATTGGTTTGTTTTCCCCAGGTGCTTCTGTTTCGGCAGAATATGCACCCAAGGCGGCCGCCGCAGGTTGTGTCGTCATCGATAACACCTCGCAATTTCGCTATGATGATGATATTCCGCTGATTGTGCCTGAGGTTAATCCAGAAAAAATAGTTGAGTATAAGAACCGTGGCATTATTGCCAATCCTAATTGTTCAACGATTCAGATGTTAGTGGCGTTAAAACCTATTTATGATGCGGTAGGTATTGAGAGGATCAATGTTTGTACTTATCAAGCCGTTTCAGGTACAGGCAAAGAGGCTATTGAAGAGTTAGTGCGTCAAACGACGGCTTTGCTCAACATGCAGGCCATAAAAACCAATGTTTATCCTAAACAAATTGCTTTTAATGTCTTGCCGCAAATTGATGTTTTTCTTGATAATGGTTACACCAAAGAAGAGATGAAAATGGTTTGGGAAACCCAGAAAATTTTGGGTGATCATTCCGTTAGAGTGAATGCCACGGCAGTGCGTGTACCGGTCTTTTATGGACATTCTGAAGCAGTGCATATTGAGACTCGTCAAAAAATTGATGCGGCGACTGTTCGTGCTTTATTGGAAAAAGCACCTGGGGTTACGGTGATTGATGAGCATAAAGACGGCGGTTATCCTACCGCAGTTACGGATTCATCTGGGCACGATAATGTGTTTGTCGGTCGTATCCGTGAGGATATTTCTCATCCTCAAGGTATTGATATGTGGGTGGTAGGAGACAATGTTCGTAAAGGCGCGGCATTAAACAGTGTGCAAATAGCAGAATTGCTGGTAAAAAATCACATCTAGTCTAAGCTTAAGCATTAATATTCGACTATTCCGGTATAGAACGGTGATGACAATTTTGAAGGAGAGTAGAGTGCGCAATTTAACTAAAACTTTAGCGGTTGTCTCGTTACTGATACCTGCTAGTGGCTATCCATTGGGAATAGGCGAGCTTAAATTGCATTCGGCACTAAATCAAAAACTGGATGCGGAAGTTTCACTCATCTTATCGTCTGATGAAAGACTTTCAGAGGTTAAAGTCAACTTAGCACCACCAGAAAAATTTGATGAAGCGGGGGTGCCTTGGACTTACTTTTTGTCAAAAGTTAAATTTGAGCCAAAGCTAGCTAATGGCTCAAATATTATCAAAATCACCTCAGTTGAAGCCTTAAAAGAACCCTTCTTAGATATTTTACTCGAGGTGAGTTGGGCAAAAGGTAGTTTGTTCCGTGAATTTACGCTCCTCTTAGATCCGCCAGAAGTGTATCGACAGGCCACTATGCCTGTGATGTCCTCATCTGCAAATACGGGTAGTGACGCTTCTACTCAACGAGACAGAGTACGTGCCGAAAATAATCTAGCACCTGCCACATCAGGTGCCGGTGAATACGGTCCGACAGCATCAAATGACACACTATGGGAAATTGCCGAACGAACGAGTAGAGGAACCGGCGTTACGGTCGAGCAAATGTTGATGGCTTTATACGATAATAATCCAAAGGCGTTTTACAAACCTAATGTCAATGCGCTTTTAGCTGGTAAATTGCTTAAAATTCCTCGCTCGGAGACGATTTTAAAGCTATCACACAAACAAGCCGTCAATGAACTCAATCAACAAACTAGGGCTTGGAAACATCCCCAAATTACAGAGCCGGCATTAAGCAATCATCAGTCAGTCGATGAGGCACCCGATAATCAATTATCGTTGATTGCCCCAGGACAAGACTTAATTCCTGAAAATGCCAAGGCTAATTCTGTCAAAGGGCAAGCCGCAACAGCTGAAAAAACTAGCAACACTACCAGTCCCGCTGATCCTGAATTAACGGGGGTAAAGACCAATAAAGGCACTCCAATTGATGGTGCGCTCGAAGAAAAAATATCTGCCTTAGAAAAGCAGTTAGCGGTTATGCAACAATTGATGGCTCTTAAAGATCAGCAGCTTGCTGCTTTGCAAAATCAATCACAATTAAAAGTGACGGATAAACTGACAGAACAACCCGCGAATATTGAAGCACCAACCGACGTTTCGCCTAAAACTGTTGAGCCTCCTGTCAGCAAATCCAAAGAAGAAACGTCTAGTGCAGACCTTAATCCTAAGCCACAGCCCATCGCTGAACCAAAACCGATACCGATACCTGTACCACCGAAACCAGTCGTTAAAGCCATACCACCGCCACCGCCTGCGCCACTTACGGATGAATCAGATTGGTATTATTTGGTAGCCGCCGGTGTCGGAACCGGGCTATTAATGCTACTAGGTGGATTATGGTGGCGTCAGCGACAACAAGAAAAAGGACAAGCGTTTGAGCTTGCCTTTGCTAATACGGCTACATTAAAAGCACCAAATCCAGGTGATATTTTTGCTAATCCAGAAAGTGAAAGTGCCCTAGGATTAGATCTAGCGACAGAAGAAAATATTTTCGCTAGCGATTTTGCAATCGGTGACTTTGATGTCGTTGATGTTGATCAAGGAGAAATTGATCCTATTTCCGAAGCTGATGTTTATCTTGCTTATGGACGTTATCAACAAGCTGAAGACTTGATGCGTGATGCCATTATGGAGCAACCGGATCGTGATGAATGCAAGTTGAAGTTGTTAGAAATTTTCTATGCTAATAACAATAAGGTCGCTTTTGAGACCTATGCGAGTGAATTAATTAGTCAAGGTAAACAAGGGGATGTTGTCTTTTGGGTAAAAGTGATTGAAATGGGTAGCGAGATCTGTCCTAATTCATCGATATTTACCAGTCATTATGAAGTTTCTCAATCATATACTAGCGAAGGTTTAGCTGGAAATAATGACAACACTTTCGATGGAATGGATTTCGATTTGAATTCATTTGAAGAATTATTTGCAAAAGACTCCGATGAAGAGATTTTTGGTATCAAAATTGATTTATTAGATGAACAAGCGTTAGACGAGAGTATTCTAGAACTCGATAAGCCAGCCAATGAAAATAACCAATTAGATTCATTTGAAAGTTTAGATTTTGATTTAAGTCTATTTAATGATGAACTTAAAACGGAAAAAACAATACCGACAATAGACAAAAAAATCAATGATAAACCAGAAGTTAAAGATTTGGCTTATGAATTAGATTTATCCAATGATTTTAATATAGACGATAATATCGATAGTTTAGAGATAACCCAAGCAACTGCTCTAACGGGCGAGACTGATCTCGTTGCTAAAGTAGCAGGAAAAACCACTATTTCATTTGATAAAAAAGAGTCAGTTCCTTTTGCGGATTTAGATCAACACAGCCTAGATAACCCAAGTTTATTTGATGATTTTAACATTATCGAATTTACGTCAAGCGATACAACAAATTCCATTGAAAAAGAAAAAACTAATGCGCTGAGCCTCGGCGATACCGTACTAGATGATGATTTTTCGGCACTATTTGCTGATTTATCTAAGCCAGAAGAGAGTAATACCATTGAGTTTACCTCGGAAAAAATAGATCATGTAGATGATTTAACGGCATTGTTTACCGATAGTCCAGTCAGTAAGAGTCCTCTATTAGGTACTTCTTCTAGTCTTGATAAAGAAATAGAAAGTTTATTTGGTGACTTTAGTGGTGATAGCTTAAGCCTTGAAGATAATTTGTCTGAAAACTATACCTCCAAAGATTCATTAAGAGATCCCTTAGGAGAAAATAGCATTGATTCATTTGCTAATTTTGATTTCACGAATGATATTGACAGTATTGCTAAATCGCCATCAAACTTCGGTATTTCTAATTTAGATGAAATGGATGAAATGGAAACAAAGCTTGATTTGGCGCTGGCTTATATTGACATGGGGGATAGTGCTTCGGCTAAAGAAATTGCCTTAGAAGTGCTTGAAAAAGGAACACCTGAGCAAAAAATGGTCGCTCAAGCCTTATTGGCCGAAAACCATGATGAATAAAAAAGGCAGTGTCTCTTAAATCTACCAGATTAATCTATTACATAGGAGTTTTCGATATGAGAAAATATGTTTATTCGGTCATTATGGTATTGACCATTTCCATCGCCCATGCACAAGAGCCTGAAAGTTACCGCCGTTTAATCATGACAAAAGCAGGCGATGGCGTTATCAATCTCCTAACTGCGCCATTGGAAATACCTAAAAACATTATTACAACAACAAATAACAATGATAACGTTATGTTTGGTTTATTTGGTGGAATGGTAAAAGGTGTTGTTAATACTATTGGACGTTCTAGCGTTGGCTTAGTCGATTTAATCACCGCGCCTATTCCCACTAAACCCATCGTTTATCCAATTAGAGTTTGGGATGATTTCAATACGGATACCCAATATGGCGAGATATTTCGTACAACGACCAATAAATAACTGATGTTACACCGTATTACATACTTTTAATCGCCACGCGTGCATGGATAATAACCCCCAACCTTCTAACAGCCTGGTATCCGTACGGAATTTATCTTTTTCCCGAGGCGACAAGAAAATTTTTGACGATATTTCACTGGATTTTGAGCGTGGCAAAATAACAGCCATCATGGGGCCTAGTGGAACCGGAAAAACAACCTTATTACGCTTGATTGGCGGACAACTATCACCGGATCAAGGGTCGATATGGGTGGATGGACAAAATGTCCATCACTTACGCCGTCATGAACTTTACACGTTGCGTAAACGCATGGGCATGTTATTTCAAAGCGGTGCGCTATTAACCGACATGACTGTGTTCGACAATGTAGCGTTCCCGTTAAGGGAGCACACGCATTTATCAGAATCCATGATTCGCACCCTGGTTCTGATGAAATTACAAGCCGTAGGCTTGCGTGGCGCGAGACATCTGATGCCCAACGAATTATCCGGAGGTATGGCGAGGCGGATTGCATTAGCCCGAGCCATTGCGCTTGACCCCATGATGATCATGTACGATGAACCTTTTACTGGTCAAGACCCTATTTCAATGGGGGCATTGGCGCATCTTATTAAATCCCTAAACAATACCTTAGGCTTGACCAGCATTATTGTTTCTCATGATGTGCATGAAACCTCCTTGATTGCGGATTATATTTATATGATATCTGAAAGCCGTATTGTCGGTCATGGCACACCCGAAGCCATGCGTCAATCAAACTCAGCATGGGTCGAGCAATTTATGACCGGCGCAGCCGACGGCCCTGTTCATTTTCATTACCCCGCGAAAGACTATATCGATGACTTATTGTCTTCTGGAAAACGCTATTAAGCCTCTGTAAAAATGATTCAATACCTGCAAACTCTCGGCGCCCAAACACGAGCCAGCTTTACCAAACTTGGCAGAGCCACTTTATTTTTATTAGCCGTGCTATCCGGCATTCATAGCGTAGTGCCACGTCCCAAGCTGTTGCTCAATCAACTGTATTCAGTGGGGGTTTTATCATTTCTGATTATTACTATTTCGGGTTTATTTGTCGGCATGGTGCTTGGTCTGCAAGGTTATTACACCTTATCTGATTTTGGTGCGGAGGAATCATTGGGCGTTATGGTGGCAACCTCGTTAGTCAGAGAACTCGGTCCCGTTGTTTCCGCACTGCTGTTTGCCGGTCGAGCCGGCTCCGCATTAACCGCAGAAATAGGACTAATGAAAGCCACCGAGCAATTATCCGGCATGGAAATGATGGCGATTGATCCATTGAAACGCATTATCGCACCGCGTTTTTTAGCCGGTCTACTTTCCTTGCCGTTATTGTCGGCACTGTTTAGCGCGGTTGGTATTATTGGTGGCGAGTTAGTTGGCTCTGGCTTATTAGGCTTAGATGAGGGGGCTTATTGGTCACAAATGCAGGCTAAACTGGATTTTCAAGGTGATATTGTCAACGGCATCATCAAAAGTATCGCGTTCGCTTTTGTGACAACGTGGATTGCTTTGTTTGAAGGCTATGATGCAATACCCACGTCAGAAGGCGTTAGTCGCGCGACCACCCGCACTGTCGTTAATTCTGCCTTTAGTATTTTAGGGCTCGATTTTATTCTTACCGCTCTCATGTTTGGAGATCATTAATCTATGCAGCAAAGCAAAACACAAGATACTCTGGTTGGGCTGTTTGTCGCCGCCGGTATCGCTGGACTTTTCTTTCTAAGTTTTCAAGTCAGCAACTTAAGTTCTCTATCACAACGCGAAGGCTATACGATTACGGCACGCTTTGAAAACTCCGGTGGCTTAAAAGTTCGCTCTCCTGTATCAGCCGCCGGTGTAAAAATTGGTCAAGTCAGCCATATCTATTTTGACACCAAAACTTATCAATCCGTGGTTACCATGCGTATCGATAGCCAATACAACACCTTACCCGACGATACCACCGCCAGCATCTTCACCGCCGGACTGCTTGGCGAACAATATGTTAATTTAGAACCCGGTGGCTCGGATTCTTTTCTAAAGGATAATAGCAAAATTGATATCACCCAGCCCGCGATCATTCTCGAAAAAGCGATTGGACAATTTTTGTTTAAAGCAGCGGAAGAAAAAAGTGAATAATTTGTTAATTATTGATGACGGTCATGGACATTTTGTCATCGATGGTGATTTAACTTTTTCTACAATCGACAAAGATACCGTAAAATCTTTCGTGTTCTTAAACTCGGCAAAAGAAATCACCATTGACTTAGGGCATGTCAATAACACGGACAGTGCCGGTTTAGCGTTAATGATTGAATGGATAAGATATGCACGCAGTAAACGAACACATTTAAGTTTTAAAAAAATCCCACAACAGCTGATTAATCTGGTCAAGCTCAGCGGCCTTGAAAACACCGGCTTTTTTTCTGCACACGATGGCTAAGCCTCTTACGATTTATATACTCTTATGGACAAATTAATTATTACGGGTGGCGCACGCCTTTCAGGGGAACTGCGTATCTCCGGTGCAAAAAATGCTGCCTTACCGATTCTCGCAGCCACCTTACTCTCTGAATCGCCTGTCAGTGTTGGCAATATTCCCCATTTGCATGACATTACCACCACCATGGAACTACTAGGACGCATGGGTGTTCATCTGCTGGTCGATGAAAAAATGAACATCGAAGTAGACAGTAGCACCATTAACAGCTATGAAGCCCCTTACGAACTCGTCAAAACCATGCGGGCGTCCATTTTGGTACTAGGGCCTTTATTAAGCCGTTTTGGTGAAGCGCACGTCTCCTTACCCGGTGGCTGCGCGATTGGTACACGCCCTGTCGATATTCATTTAAATGGCATGATGAAAATGGGTGCAGAAATTACCGTTGAAGGTGGCTATATTCATGCCAAAGCAAAACGCTTAAAAGGTTGCCGACTGGTATTAGAGCAAGTCACTGTCACTGGCACCGAAAATTTAATCATGGCGGCGGTTTTGGCTGAAGGGACAACCATTATTGAAAACGCCGCCAAAGAGCCTGAAGTAACTGATTTAGCTCATTTTCTCAATAAAATGGGCGCGAAAATAACCGGCGTTGGCACGGATGTACTGATTATTGAAGGCGTGGAAAAATTAGGACAAACCAGTATCCATTATGACATTCTGCCCGATCGCATCGAGACGGGCACGTATTTGGTCGCCGCCGCCATTACCGGTGGCAAAGTAAAATTAAAAAACACCCGACCCGATATTCTCGATGCTGTGCTGGATAAATTAGTCGAAGCCGGTGCAGAAATCACCTTTGGTGACGATTGGATACAACTCGATATGCACGGTAAAAAACCTAAAGCCGTCTCGTTGCGTACAGCGCCCTACCCAGCTTTCCCAACCGATATGCAAGCGCAGTTTATTGCGCTAAATACGATTGCTGAAGGGGTGGGCATTATCACAGAAACCATTTTTGAAAATCGCTTTATGCACGTACAAGAATTGCAACGCATGGGCGCTGATATTCGTTTAGAATCTAACACCGCCATCTGTACCGGCATTAAACGCCTTACCGGTGCGCCCGTCATGGCAACGGATTTACGCGCCTCCGCCAGCTTAGTGATTGCTGCCTTAATTGCTGAGGGCAACACACTGGTCGATCGCATTTATCACATTGATCGTGGTTACGATCATATCGAAGAAAAATTGACTCAATTAGGCGCAACCATTCGCCGCGTTGCCAAATAAGGTATTACCATGCTAACCATCGCCGTATCAAAAGGCAGAATTTATGATGAAGCACTGCCCTTTCTTGCTGAAGCGGGCATTATCCCAACTGATGACCCGGCAACCTGTCGCAAATTGATTTTGCAAACCACCCGAGCCGATGTGCAATTAGTGATCATCCGTGCCACCGATGTCCCCACTTTTGTGGAATATGGTGCAGCCGACTTAGGCATTGCCGGCAAAGACGTCCTACTCGAACACGGCACAGAAGGCTTGTATGAACCCTTAGACTTGAATATTGCCCGCTGCCGGTTGATGACCGCCGCTCACAAAGATGCGCCTCCCATTAGTGGACGAGTCCGGGTGGCGACCAAGTACGTTAAAACCGCGCAGCGTTATTTTGCCAGCCTAGGTATACAGGCTGAAATCATCAAATTGTACGGCTCAATGGAGTTAGCTCCCTTAGTCGGATTAGCCGATTGCATCGTCGATTTGGTCGATACAGGTAACACCTTACGCGCCAATGACCTAGAGCCACGTGAGTTAATCCTCAACATCAGTTCCCGCTTAGTTGTTAATAAGGCGGCCATGAAAATGAAAAACCAAGCCATCTCGCTATTGTTAAATCAATTTGAACAGACGCTTAAGCAAAGAACCCAACTATGATCGACTTAAAAATAACTCGGCTGAATGCCTCAACCGATACCTTCAGTCAACAACTGGATAATTTACTCGCATGGAATGAGACCGACGATTTAGCATTACACCAACGGGTTCGCGACATTATTGCGGATGTCAAAACTAACGGGGATCAAGCCTTAATTGACTACACCAACCGTTTTGATCATTGCCACATTCAAGCCGCCAGCGAATTAGAGCTGTCCAAAACCCAGCTCCAACAAGCCTGGGAAAGCCTACCAAAAGAACAAGCCGATGCGCTACAAATAGCCGCCGACAGAATCCGGGCTTATGCTGAGCAGCAAAAACTCAGCTCTTGGCAGTATCAGGAAGCCGATGGCACCGTACTGGGACAAAAAATCACCGCACTTGATCGTGTGGGACTTTATGTTCCGGGCGGCAAAGCTGCCTACCCGTCTTCGGTACTCATGAACGCCATTCCGGCAAATGTTGCCGGTGTCGGTGAGTTAATCATGGTCGTGCCAACGCCAAATGGCGAAACCAACGCCTTGGTTTTAGCCGCAGCTTATCTGGCAGGTGTTGATCGTGCGTTTACCATCGGTGGCGCACAAGCAATTGCGGCACTGGCTTATGGCACTGAGAGTATTCCAGCAGTTGCCAAAATCGTAGGACCTGGCAATATTTATGTTGCCACAGCTAAAAAATTAGTCTTTGGGCACGTTGGCATCGACATGATTGCCGGCCCTTCTGAAATTCTTATTATTTGTGATGGCAACACTTCACCTGATTGGATTGCTATGGATTTATTTTCGCAAGCGGAACACGACGAAAATGCCCAAGCCATTTTAATCAGCGTAGATGAACAATTCCTAGATGCCGTAGAACAAAGCATCAACAAATTGCTTTTTGAAATGGAACGCGCCGATATTATCAAAGCATCGTTATTGGCGCGTGGTGCATTCATCAAAGTCCAGGACTTAGATCAAGCAGCAGACATTGCTAATCGCATTGCCCCTGAACATTTAGAACTTTCTGTTGCAGACCCTGACCGCTTATGCCAAAAAATTCGTCATGCAGGTGCGATTTTTATGGGGCGATATACCGCTGAAGCTTTAGGCGATTACTGTGCTGGTCCCAATCATGTCTTACCTACGTCCAGCACAGCACGTTTCTCGTCACCTCTGGGCGTTTATGATTTCCAAAAACGCAGTAGCTTAATCTATTGCTCAGAACTAGGCGCCGCAACGCTAGGACAAACCGCTTCTATCTTAGCCCGAGGCGAAAGTTTGACTGCTCATGCACGATCAGCAGAATATCGCATTAAATAACCCTTAAGCCTTCTCTTACTCTACTTTCGACCCATGATGCAATCCTCACTGATCTCTTCTCTTTTCCGCAAAGAAGTGCAAGCCCTCTCGGCTTACAAAGTCGCCGATGCTAAGGGCTTAATCAAACTAGATGCAATGGAAAATCCTTACAGTTGGCCAGAAGAACTCAAAAACCAATGGGTAGAAGAACTGAAGGACTGCGAATTAAATCGCTATCCAGACCCTGAAGCGAGGCTATTAGCAGACACGCTCCGCATTCATGATGCTATTCCTGAATGTTGTGATATTTTGCTAGGTAATGGTTCTGATGAAATTATCCAGATGTTGCTCATGGCATTAACACCTGGCGCTGCCGTACTTTCTACTACGCCTAGTTTTGTTATGTACCGTCAAATTAGCCTGAGTTTAGGCTTGTATTTTCACGGGATAGCTCTGCAAGATGATTTTGGTTTAGACGTCCCTGCCATGCTTGCAGCCATTGCACAACATCAACCCGCTGTTATTTTCCTCGCTTATCCCAATAACCCGACCGGCAATTTATTTGAAGCGGAGGCAGTACACCGCATCATCAAAGCCAGCTCTGGCTTGGTTATCATTGATGAAGCTTACGCGCCCTTTGCGGATGCTAGCTTTATGGCGCAACTGGCTAACTACGATAACTTGCTAGTCATGCGTACACTGTCCAAAATGGGATTAGCTGGATTACGGCTGGGCTATCTTATGGGGCATCCGGATCTTATTCAGCAACTCAATAAAATAAGATTACCTTATAATATCAATATATTAAGTCAGGTCAGTGCAAAATTTGCGTTAACACACCCCACTGTCTTTGATACACAAAGCCAAATGATTTGTAAACATCGCCGTCACGTTTTTGAACAACTCAGCGGTATACCCGAAATCACAGCGTATCCTAGTTCAGCCAACTTTATACTGTTCAGAACGCCTCTCGATCAAGCAGACTCTATTTTTTCAGCCATCAAACAGCAAGGGGTATTAATCAAAAACCTCAGTGCCCAAGGTGGACTGCTACGTGATTGTCTAAGGGTGACTGTTGGTACTGAAACTGAAAACGAGGCTTTTATTAACGCATTGCAAAACAGTTTACGTTAACTGCAAAACGCTTAGTGCTATTGCGTTTTCAGATTAGGTGAATACTCTTTTTACTGTTCTTAACCGCTGTTAATACTTAAGTAGGGTTTATAAGTTTACTAACATTATGGATTATCAGTGGGCGCGGCTTTAGCCGCGATAATCGCGACTAAAGCCAAAGCTGCCCCACTTTTGTTAAAAAGCTTTTGCACGACTACTTATATCGACCTAAATCTTGCCGTCATCGGTTAGAATAGTCACTCATTTTATACACTCTATAAACATTTCAGTGCAAATACTTCAAATCCTCTAGCGTCTAGTGGTATATTTGCAGGGAAAAAAACGGTGCAATACGGCACGAACTTAATGAGGAGAGTTCCATAATGATAAATGAAGGCGTGGATAATTCTAAACGCCAGTTTTTAACCTCAGCATTAACCGTGGTTGGCGCGGTTGGTACAGGTTATTTAGCTGTTCCCTTTCTGGCTCAAATGCAACCGAGTGTCAAAGCAATGGCTGCTGGCGCACCTGTTGAAGTTGACATCAGTAAAATTGAACCCGGTCAATTAATCCGTGTTGCGTGGCGTGGCAAGCCCGTATGGATTTTGAGCCGAACACCAGAAGCTCTGGCAACCCTAAAAACTCTCGATTCACAGCTTAGAGATCCCCAGTCGCAACAGTCTAGCCAGCCGGACTACAGCAAAAATGCGTTACGCTCCATTAAACCAGAGATTTTTGTTGCTGTTGGTTTATGTACGCATTTGGGTTGCTCGCCAACTTTTCGTCCAGAAATTGCCCCCAATGATTTAGGTGATAAATGGCAAGGTGGTTTCTTTTGTCCTTGTCATGGTTCTTGGTTTGATTTAGCCGGTCGTGTTTATCAAGGTGTACCGGCGCCGACCAACCTGGAGATTCCACCTTACCGTTATATAACGGATACCTTAATTATTGTTGGTGAAACTACTGGGGAGAAAACTGCATGAAAATTAACCGTCTTGCCCTATGCGGCAACTGGATATTAGAGCGTTTCCCACTCGCCAAAGTTTGGGAAGAGCATATGACGCATTACTATGCGCCCAAAAATTTCAACTTTTGGTATTTTTTCGGTTCACTTGCCTTACTGGTATTGGTCAATCAGTTTGTCACGGGTATTTTATTGACCATGAACTACAAACCAGATGCTAAACTGGCTTTCGACTCCGTTGAGTACATTATGCGCGATGTTCATTGGGGCTGGTTGGTGCGCTATATGCACTCTACTGGTGCCTCAGCATTTTTCATCGTGATTTACTTGCACATGTTCCGGGGGTTAATGTACGGATCATTTAAACAACCCCGTGAGTTAATCTGGATATTTGGAATGCTGTTGTTTGTTGCACTCATGGCTGAAGCCTTCATGGGTTATTTATTGCCTTGGGGACAAATGTCATACTGGGGGGCGCAAGTAATTATTTCCCTCTTCAGTGCTATTCCTGTTATCGGCGATGATTTATCACTCTGGGTACGTGGTGATTATGTGGTATCCGATGCGACGCTCAATCGCTTTTTTGCCTTTCATGTTATCTCGGTACCCTTAGTTTTGGTGATGCTGGTTTTTCTTCATATCGTTGCGCTACATGAAGTTGGCTCTAATAACCCTGATGGGATTGAAATCAAAAAATACAAAGATGCCAACGGGATACCCTTAGATGGCATTCCATTTCATCCTTACTACACCGTCAAAGATGTCGTCGGTGTTGCTGTCTTCCTAGTATTTTTTGCAACAGTCATTTTTTATATGCCAGAAATGGGCGGGTATTTTCTTGAACACGCCAATTTCATTCCAGCAGACCCCATGAAAACGCCTGAGCATATCGCGCCGGTGTGGTATTTCACGCCTTTTTACGCCATTCTTAGAGCGATTCCAGATAAATTTGCCGGTGTCATTGGTATGGGCGGTGCGATTGTCGTACTGTTCTTGCTGCCTTGGCTGGATCGCAATCCTGTTAAATCAATTCGGTATCGCAGCGGCATTTACAAAAAAGCTTTACTCTTACTGGTGATTAGTTTTATCGGACTGGGTTACTTAGGCACTCAGCCTGCAACCCCTGAATTAACCCTCATTGCCCGCTTCCTGACGGCGATTTATTTTGGCTTTTTCTTACTCATGCCTATTTATACGCGCTGGGAAAAAACCAAGCCAGTACCCACCCGAGTAACCGAGGTACACAGTCTTGAAGAGCAACTGCATAGTCTTGAAGAACAGTTACCTGCATTGCTTGAAGAAATCACGGAATTAAAGCCCAAAGCCACGTCAGAAATCAGCGACCCTGCTTTTAGAAGCTCCTTTTTTAGAAGAAGACCGAATCCTGAAGGCATATTCAATGTGATGACTCGACTGGGCAAAAAAATAAAAGCGAGCCTTGACTGATATGAGCCTAATTAATATGAAACTGATAACTACCTTTTTACTATTGTCTACGCTTGCGTTTGGATCTGTGGCATCTGAATCAACCCATTTGCAAAGTGCCAAAATTGACTTAACCGACAAAGTATCACTATTACGTGGTGCAAAACATTTTGTGACGTATTGTTTGGGTTGTCACTCCGCCAAATACATGCGCTATTTACGCATTGCGATAGATGCTGGCGTTGATGAAAAAACGGTACTGAATGAAATTGCACCTGTTGGAGCATCCATCTACGACCAATTGCACAGTGCCATGAACAAACATGATGCTGAAAAATGGTTTGGGACTCAGCCACCGGATTTATCACTCATTGCCCGTTCGCGTGGCGCAGACTGGTTATATAGCTATCTTAAGAGCTATTACATTGATCCAAGTCGTCCATTTGGCGTAAACAATACAGTATTTGAAGATACGGCGATGCCTAATCCCTTATGGCAACTGCAAGGTGAGCAACACGCTGAACAAAGAAAAACCATTTGGGGCGATTACACACAATTAGTTCTCAATGAACCTGGTAAACTTTCTGAAAAAGAATTTGATTTGTTTGTCAAAGACTTAGTTAATTTTTTGGTTTATGTCGGTGAGCCTGTGCAATTAGAAAGACAACAACTAGGTAAATATGTCCTACTGTTCTTAGCCCTCTTTACGATTATTGCGTATTTACTCAAGAAAGAATATTGGCGAGATATTCATTAACGTAAAACGCTTAATCTAAGCCCTTTTAAGAAAGAGTGATGGTGGATTGATTTTAAAATCCCCATCCTCTTTTTCTAAGAGCGAGGGCTCTATCGTTATCTTTTAAGGCATAATCTTCATATTCCACACCTTAAGTTAGGCATTGCTCAGCATAAGCCACAAAAACAGCCTATTTTTATGCTACAATGCCCTCCTTTTATTACCCAATAGATTCAAAGAGGTTGTTATTTGTGGCAAACATTATTACCCGTAAATCTGTAATGACGCTTTTTTCATCCCCCACCTGCCCAATGAGCCACTGTGCGCGTTTTGTGCTGCATGAAAAAGCCATTACTGCCGATATAGAATACTACGACCCCGCAAATCCACCTGAAGATTTACTGGAGCTCAATCCAACTGGGGTTTCTCCCACGCTCATTGAACGAGAACTGGTGCTTTACGATTCTCGTATTATTATGGAATATCTGGATGAACGCTTCCCACATCCGCCGTTACATCAAATGGATCCGGTCTCAAGAGCAACGGCCAGAATGTTAATTAAACGAATCGACCAAGATTGGTATCAACTGCTTGACGAAATTATTAATTCTGGTGAAAAAAAATCGGCTCGCGCCAAAAAAATGCTCAGAGAAAGCCTGTTAGTCTCCGCACCAATTTTTGCGGCTAGACCTTTTTTCATGAGTGATGAATTCTCTTTAATTGACTGCGTGATTGCACCATTATTATGGCGTTTACCCAGCATTGGCGTGGATGTCACCACCCATAATGATGTCATTAATAACTACGCACAGCGCATGTTTAAACGACCCGCATTTAAACGTAGCTTAAGTGATGCTGAAAAAGAAATGGTGGAAATCATCAAATGATCGCGCTCAAACCTTACTTATTACGCGCCATCTATGAATGGATTGTTGACAATGATCTAACCCCGCACCTGTTAGTTGATGCCAACTACCCTAATGTTTATGTCCCTCAGGAATTTGTTGAAGATGGTAAAATTGTTTTAAACTTACGTCCCCAAGCCATACAAGGCTTGTCGATTGGCAACGACGAAGTGCTGTTCAATGCGCGTTTTAATGGCATGCCAACACAAATCGCAACGCCTATGGGATCAATACTCGCCATTTACGCCAAAGAAAATGGTCGGGGAATGGTTTTTGATCCTGAAGATGCCCCGCCACCTGAAGATGTGCCAGAAAAAAAACCACCCAAAAAGTCTCACTTAAGAGTGGTGAAATAATAAAACTGTCAATAAAGGCAAGACACTAACCATGCTGGGTGGTTTTGTCTTCAGTTCATCATTTTTGGAAGCGCTCCTATTCTAGCCTCAGTCTCATACAGGCGAAAATGGGCTGTGAAATACGCAAATTCTGTTAGTCTCGCGCATTTATCCCGATTAAATCTAATTTTGTATGCTAAAATCCCAGCCGGCACGTAGGTAATGAAAAACCGGTTCTACTTGAACGACTATTCAAAAACAGCTGCCATATCATTTTAATTAACACCAAAAAGGTTTACACATGCACGCATTAAAAAAATTAGTCATCGCTTTAGCATTAGCCGGTATGTCTACTGCTGTTTTAGCCGCTCCAGCCGGTGAAGCGCAAGTAAAAGCCGCTGCTGAAGGCGCTATTGCTAAAATCGAAGAAGCGGTCAACTTAGTCAGCACAGATGCTTCTAACAAAGAAGGCATCATTAACGCGATCAACGATGCACGTCAATTGCAAAAAGAATTCCGTTACGAAGGCACTGAGCGTATGCGCCAAAAAGCTAACGACAAACTCAGAGTTTCACGTGAAGCTTTTGAAAGCGGCGACACTAAAGCTGCTGAAGAAAAATTGAAAGAAGCGTTGGCTAATTTCGTAGAAATGAAAGCCATCTACGACGCAAACCATAAGTAAGACTCAGCTCAGGATATTCACTCTAAGTCTCATTGGATTAGATGAGTCGATACGCTGTCTTAAACATCATATCTAACGCATAGTTATGTTTAAGGCATCTGTATTATCCTGGGCTATTCGCTCAAATAGTGCCCATGCAACGCTGTCAATGGAGTTTAACCAGCCCATTAGAAAGAGACTACCATGATTTTGAATGGGGAGTACCCGTTCATAACGATCGTGTACTGTTTGAATTTATACTCTTAGAAGGCGCACAAGCCGGCTTGAGCTGGTTGACCATCCTAAAAAAGCGCGATGCCTATCGACTGGCCTTTGATCAGTTTAACCCAGAAAACGTGGCTCGTTATCAGGACGCAAAAATCAACGCGCTATTAAGCAATCCAGGTATTGTAAGAAATCGTTTAAAAATAAACGCTGCGGTTTTAAACGCCCAAGTCGTCCTAAACATCCAACAAGAATTCGGGCAATTTGATGACTACCTTTGGCGTTTTGTTGATGGCAAACCCCAACAAAACCAATGGCGCACTCATCACAATGTTCCTCAAACGACACCACAATCTGACGCACTCAGCAAAGATTTAAAAGCCCGGGGTTGTCAATTTGTAGGCAGCACCATTTGTTACGCCTTCATGCAAGCCATCGGCATGGTGAATGACCATACCATTGATTGCTTCAGACATTCGCAATTGCAAAATCTATCGTGACACGGGCAAATAATCTACTTTCAGCAAACCCGCCAATTCAACAGGCTTATGCAAAATACCGGCTTCAAGCATAATGTCAGCAATAGCCGTTGCGCTTTTCAATAAATAAGGTTCCGTTGTGCCCAACATTCGGATGTTATGCTCAAGATCAGACAGCACTAAGCTCTTAAATGTCACCATAACCTGCTCCGCTGGCAATTGAAAATGCGCTGCCATGCGGTACATTGCATCATCCGCATTAGTATTTAAATACTCAATCGCTTGCAAATGGACATTCACCATATGATGCAAAGCGGCGGAATGAGCGAAGTCCAACAACTCAGCACGGACAGCGAAAACATTGACCATCAAATCAGGCGGCACACTGCGCTTACACAAACGCACTCCGCCCAATTTCATAATTGCCAATGAAGCGGACTCATAAGTTAGCACAGCATCAATCGCACCTCGCTGCCAAGCGTCCAGCTGTTGATCAACGGACAACTCAACTGGCATCACATCCGCCAAACTCAAATTAGCCATTTGCAACACTTGGTGAAGCATCAATGCACCTAAAACACCTTCTTCAACCGCAATGCGGCATCCTTTGATAGCCGCTAGCTCTTTTATTTCTGGACGAACCAAAAACTGACCAGCACCAGTAGAAATATCGCAAACCAGTATCACGGATAACGGAATACCCATTTCACGGGCACGTAAAACGTCAGCTAAAGTCAACCCGACACCATCTAATTTCCCCTGCTCAAGCTGCCGTATAGAGTCACTAATGGATTGGGTTTGTATCAAGTTAATCAGTTTGTCATCTGACCAACCCAATGAATGAGCCAATAAAGTAGGCTCATAACCCGGCCAATCATGAAATCCGATATTAATGGCCAGATTTTTAGCGAGACAACTAGGCAATAGCGGCATCAACGCGCCAGTAGCCAATAAACTAAGAAATTGGCGACGTGAGTAGGCACGGGTATTACAAAAAGTTGTCATGGTTACAGGGGAAGTGGGTTTTTAAGCAATTGGCATAAAGCGGATGAAATAGATTTACAATAACGCTTAAGCTTATGAGTTTACTGAAAATAATTTAGTCTATTGACATTGATATTCTGAATCCACCATTATAAATCAGAAATCAATCCACCGCCCAACGCAAAAAATGAATTTCTGATTTTTATAGTTAGTACAAGAATAAAGTGTAGCCTTTATAAATTAAGATAGTATGCTCATGAATACATTACTATTATCCGACTTTACAGGCAGACTTACAGGTTTAGTGGCTACCCGCCAAGCCTTTGTCCAAGTGTAATAACACCCTGAAGCTCACCTGAATAATTATGTTTTATTAACCCCGTTAGGAGATACCAACATGACTCATCAAACTCAATTGCGCTGGGGAATTCTGGGCGCAGCTCGCATCAATGAACGCTTAATGCCTGCCATTGCTGACGCACAAAATGCCCAATTATTGGGGATTGCCAGTCGTCGTCAAGGCGCAGCTGCGGAAACGCTTGCTCGCTACGCGCAGCAACTGAGCAACATATCAACCTACGATCGACTTGAGGATTTACTCGTCGACCCGCGCATTGATGCCGTTTATTTACCATTGGCCAATCACGAGCACGCCGAGTGGACATTACGCGCCATCGAGCACGGCAAACATGTCCTCTGTGAAAAACCAATGGCACTTGATACACACTCTATTGAAACAATTATCGAAGCGGCTAAACATCATCAAGTTACGGTTATGGAAGGCTTCATGTATCGTTTTCATCCGCAACATGCGCGGGTGCGCGAATTACTTGATTCAGGATTGATTGGCGACATTCAATCTGTACGCGCTAGCTTTTCTTTTATGATGCGCCCCGCACGCATGTATCGCCTGCAAGAGCCGATAACTAACGGTGGTGGTGCGCTATGGGATATCGGTTGTTATGCGGTACATGCCATACGGCAATTTTTTCAACAGCCTGCCGTTGCCGTAACTGCTCTGTCCCATTATGCGGAAAGTGGCGCTGATATTGCCAGCAGTGGCGTCATTGATTTTGGCGCAGGAAAATTTGCACAATTTGATTTTAGCTTTGCCCGTGCTAGACGGTGTGAATATGAAATCATCGGTACTCAGGGTGGCATCACATGTCACACCGTCTGGCAACTACCGGGCGATGTACCGATGATTTCTTGGTGGACAGAAGACGGGCGACACGCACAAGAACGGCTACCGGCAAGTAATCATTTCCGCTTAGAAATTGAGCATTTTAGCGACTGCGTATTACAAGGCAAATCACCACAATTGAGTCTGGATGATGCGAAACAAAATTGCGAACTACTCGTTGCCATTTGGCAATCAGCTGCCCAAGGTTGCCGCATTCTGTTGTAATGCCTTATTTTCTTTTAATCCTTCTCAGCGCTTAAACAAAAAAACTGGACATCGATATTTGCCTCAGGGATACTTGCCCAACTTGAATTAGCTATAACTCTAACAACAAACAGCACGGAGAAATCATCATGGGTTTTATGCAAGGCAAACGGGTTTTAATTGTAGGCTTGGCCAGTAATCGCTCTATCGCTTGGGGCATTGCCCAAGCCATGTTCCGCGAAGGCGCGGAGTTGGCGTTTACCTTTCAAAATGACAAACTGCAAAGCAGGGTCGTGGAAATGGCGACGGAATGTGAATCTAACATCACGATCGAATGTGATGTCAGCAATGATGATCATATCGATAATGTTTTCAAAGTGTTAGGCGAACATTGGGATAGTTTGGACTGCATCGTACATTCTGTTGCCTTTGCACCGCGTGATGCGCTGGATGGCGATTATGTCAATGCGACAACACGCGATAACTTCCGCGTTGCCCACGATATTAGTTCTTACAGTTTTACTGCCTTAGCAAAAGCCGGACGTGCCATGATGGCGGGACGTAATGGCTCATTACTTACCTTAACGTATTTGGGCGCAGAACGAGCTATCCCAAATTACAATGTCATGGGGGTTGCAAAAGCCAGTTTGGAAGCCAATGTCCGTTATATGGCGGTTGCCTTAGGTGCTGAAGGCATTCGTGTCAATGCCATTTCTGCCGGTCCTATTCGCACCTTAGCCGCCTCTGGCATTAATAACTTCAAAGCCATGCTCAATAAAGCCGCCGACACCTCGCCGCTTAAACGCAATGTCAGTATTGAAGAAGTGGGCAATGCCGCTGCTTTCTTATGCTCAGATTTAGCCTCAGGTATTACCGGCGAAATCACTTACGTCGATTGTGGCTACAATATCGCCGGTTTAGCGTCAGCTTCGTAACACATCTGCCGCATAATGACAGTAAACCACGACACATGAACACGCTACTCACCAGAAAATGTGTCGTGGAATCGGCTAAAAATACGTTATAAAACGTCTCTATTTAGAAAAATAGCCGATTAAATCAATACGGATAGCACTTTCCTACTTGCCTTTCCGACCAAAATGCTCCATATTTTAAGCCAATGTATTTCTCAGCAGATTTTTATAAACTCAATAAAACCTGTGCCGTGTTAATGGATAGCGATAATGACTGAACTGCTTAAACTTTTTCAAGAATCCTCTGCCTTGTACGGCAGCAACGCCAGTTTTATTGAAAACTTATACGAACGATTCTTAGAAGACCCAGAATCCGTTGAAACGAGTTGGCAGCACCATTTTAAAACCATTCAGCAAAACATTGATTTTGAGACACCTCACAGCCCTATTGTTGAGCGTTTTGCCGAGTTAGCTCTTAAAACACCCAATCGTCTCGCGCAAATTCAAGGCTTTACCGAAGAAAGTGTCAAAAAACAATCCGCCGTCGCACGACTCATCAATCACTATCGTGTACGCGGACATCAAATCGCCAATACTAATCCGTTAGGCAAAACTGCACAGCAACCGATTGACATGGATCCGTCCTACTACGGTCTCTCCGAGCCGGACATGGAAACCTTGTTTGATACCGGTGCGTTATATGGCGTTGATCGCCTTCCGTTACGCAAGATTATCGCCAACCTGAAAGATACTTACTGTGGCAGTATCGGCTCAGAGTTTATGCACATTGATGATACGCATATCCGGCGTTGGTTGATTAACCGCTTAGAAAGCCCCAAAGCCAATCAAGCTTTGGATGCAGAACAAAAACGCTGGATTTTAAAACTGCTGACAGCGGCTGAGGGCATTGAAACACACCTGCAAAACAAATTTGTTGGTCAAAAACGTTTTTCTCTGGAAGGCGGCGAATCGCTCATCCCCGTATTGGATGAATTAATCCAACGCGCTGGCAGTAAAGGCGTGAAAGAAATTGTTATCGGCATGGCGCATCGCGGTCGGCTGAATGTTTTGGTCAATATTTTAGGTAAGAGTCCGGCCAGTTTATTTGAAGAATTTGCTGGTAATTACACGCTCGCGCCCGGTATGAGTTCTGGTGATGTTAAATATCACATGGGCTTCTCTTCAAATATTGGGACACCTGGCGGTGCGGTGCATTTAGCCTTGGCATTTAATCCATCACATCTGGAAATTATCAATCCTGTCGTCGAAGGCTCAGTCAAAGCGCGTCAAGATCGTGCCGGTGAAAATGGGCAAGCCACTGTCATTCCCGTCTTAATCCACGGCGATGCGGCTTTTGCCGGTCAAGGCATTGTCATGGAAACTTTAAATATGTCACAAACCCGGGCTTTTTCAACGGGTGGCACGATTCACATTGTCATTAATAACCAGATTGGGTTTACCACCAGTCATCCCCAAGATGCCCGCTCAACGCCGTATTGCACCGATGTTGCACGCATGATTCAAGCACCAGTATTTCATGTCAATGGCGATGATCCAGAAGCCGTCTTATTGGTCACCCAACTAGCGGTTGATTACCGCATGACTTTTAATAAAGATGTTGTGATTGATCTTATTTGCTATCGCCGCTTAGGTCATAACGAAGCCGATGAACCGGCGGCAACACAACCTGTGATGTATAAAAAAATTCGCAAACATAAAACCACGCGCAAGCTGTACGCGGAAAAATTGATTGCAGAACACATCATTGATAATGCTCAAGCCGTAGCTATGAGCCAAGATTATCAGCAATTACTGGAGGCTGGTGAAATTGTATCCAGACCTGTCTTAGACAGTCATAGTTACTCTTATAGTACGCAATGGAATCAATTTTTAAATAAATATTGGGATACGCCTTGCGATACCACCGTTTCTTTAGACCGCCTACGCTTATGCAATGACCGTATGCAACGCCTGCCAGCCGGTTTTGAATTACATCCGCGTGTTGCCAAAGTTATGGAAAATCGCCGCAAAATGGCGGCGGGTGCGATGCCATTAGATTGGGGGTTTGCCGAAAATTTGGCTTATGCCAGTTTAGTTATGGATAAACACGCGATTCGCCTAACCGGTCAAGATGTTGGACGCGGTACGTTTGTGCATCGTCATGCCGTGCTTCACAACCAACTAAATGGCAAAACCCATGTCCCGCTGAAAAATTTGGATGTCGAGCAAGGACGGGCAGATATTTTTGATTCCTTACTGTCTGAGGCCGGTGTACTCGGTTTTGAATACGGGTATAGCACCACAACCCCAAACACCTTAGTGATTTGGGAAGCGCAATTTGGTGATTTCGCCAACGGTGCTCAAGTATTGATTGATCAATTTATCAGCTCCGGCGAAACCAAATGGGGACGTTTGTGCGGTTTAATTATGCTGCTGCCACATGGTTTTGAAGGTCAAGGGCCTGAGCATTCCTCCGCACGCCTAGAACGTTATTTACAACTGTGTGCCGAACACAATATGCAAGTGTGTTATCCCACTACGCCGGCACAGATTTTTCATTTATTGCGTCGCCAATTATTAAGACCTTACCGCAAACCTTTGATTGTGATGAGTCCTAAAAGCCTATTGCGTCATAAATTGGCAATCTCCACGCTCGAAGATTTAACCAGTGAACAATTCAAACCTATCATTGGTGAACAAGACGATATCAATCCTAAAAAAGTAACACGACTGGTTTTCTGTGCTGGCAAAGTGTATTACGACTTACTTGAAGCCCGTCGTGAAACAGATCTTAAGCACGTTGCAATCGCTCGAATTGAGCAACTTTACCCGTTTCCCATAGAACTTTTTAAAGCACAAATAGCGCAGTATCCACATTTGAAAGAATTTGTCTGGTGTCAGGAAGAAGCGAAAAACCAAGGGGCTTGGTATAACTCCGGTCATCATTTTACCGACAATCTACCTCCGCACATTAAAGTCACTTACGCTGGGCGAAAAGCATCTGCCTCCCCTGCCGTCGGTAGTTTTCACGTCCATATAGAACAACAAAAAGCCGTTGTCCAAGCCGCGCTTTTTGGAACACCATCAGGAATATAATATGAGCATAGAAGTCCGCGTCCCCAATTTACCCGAATCCGTATCAGATGCCACGGTTGTTAACTGGCATAAAAAAGCCGGTGATAACGTCAATAAAAACGAAAGTTTAGTTGACCTTGAAACCGACAAAGTGGTATTGGAAGTCACTGCGCCAGAATCTGGCTTATTACAGGAAATACTCACCGCCACCGGTGCAGTTGTGACCAGTGGTGAATTAATGGCTTTGATAAGCGCAGGTAGTGCGACCGTCACGCCCGCGCAAACCAGCGAGGCAATCCCTCAAGCCACAGCAGAAACGCCTTTAAGCCCCTCGGTACGTAGATTGATTAATGAAAATACCTTAAACCCCGCCGAAATTATTGGCACTGGCAAGAGTGGTCGTTTAACTAAAACCGACGTTTTAGATCATCTGAATAAGCAATCCCACAGTCCAACAGCGACCACAACCGAGACCCCAATCCCCGCAAGCGCTATCAGCCCCGTCATTGAATTAAGTACCACGCCGGCGTCTAACCTGCGCCCTGAACAACGTGTCCCAATGACACGCTTGCGAGCCAAAGTTGCTGAACGCTTATTACAAGCCCAGCAAAATGCCGCGATGCTGACCACTTTCAATGAAGTGAATATGCAAAACGTCATTGATTTACGCAATCAATACAAAACTCGCTTTGAACAAAAGCACAATGTCAAACTGGGTTTTATGTCGTTTTTTGTCAAAGCCTCGGTAGAAGCCCTAAAAAAATTCCCGGCTATCAACGCCTCGATTGATGGTAATGACATTATTTACCACGGTTACTATGACTTAGGCATTGCCGTAAGCACACCACGCGGACTAATCGTGCCTGTCTTACATGATGTCGATCAGCTGGATTTTGCTGGCATCGAAAAAAGTATCGTCGATTACGGCGAAAAAGCCCGTGCCGGCACGTTAAGTTACGATGATTTAAAAGGCGGTACGTTTACGATTACCAATGGCGGCGTATTTGGTTCCATGTTATCTACGCCTATATTAAATCCACCGCAATGTGCTATTTTAGGTATGCACGCTATTAAAGACCGTGCGGTTGTTGAAAACGGTCAAATTGTTATCCGCCCGATCATGTATCTGGCACTTTCTTATGACCACCGCTTGGTCGATGGTCGCGAAGCCGTACAATTTTTAGTCACGATAAAAGAATGCTTGGAAGCACCCGCCCACCTACTTCTTAATATTTAGTTATGATAAAAAATCCTACGCAATACGATGCCGTTATTATTGGCGCCGGCCCTGCCGGTTATTCTAGTGCCATTCGATGTGCCCAATTAGGCTTAAAAACGGCCTGCATCGATAACTGGCAAAACAAAAATGGGCAACGAGTTTTGGGTGGCACACACCTTAACTCTGGCTGCGTTGCCTCGGTTACTTTGCTGGAATCCGCTAAGCTCTACCATGCGCTGACTCATCAAGCCGGCAAACATGGTATTCATGCCAATCACATGACGGTTGATATTCCACAAATGATCCAGCACAAAGATGATGTGATTGATGCTTTGGGCGTAAAAATAGCGGAAGTGTTTGCCCATCATCAAATTGATAGCATTCATGCTAGCGGCAAATTGCTCAATGCGAAACAAATTGAAATTACCCCCGTCGATGGTTCAGCACCATCAGTGTTAGAGGCCAAGCATATCATTTTGGCAACCGGATCAACCCCCATCAAACTCCCTTACGCGAAAGTGGACAATGAATTTATCATTGATTGCTTCGCGGCCTTAAACATGCACAATTTACCCAAGAGCTTAGCCATTATTGGCGCAGGCGTTAATGGCTTAGAGCTGGCGGCTATTTGGAGTCGCTTAGGTGCAGAAACTATTTTACTAGAAGCTCAAGAAAATTTTCTGTCCTTACCCGATCAACAAATCTCTCAAGAAGCGTATCGAATCTTTAGTGAGCAAGGTCTGGACATGCGTTTAGGCGCACGAGTCATTTCCGCAAAAAGAAATCGCAACAAAGTTGATGTCGATTATCAGGATCATGACGGCGCACACACCCTCAAAGTCGATAGACTGATTGTTGCCACAGGACGCAAACCCAACACCGAAAACTTGGTTGCAGCTGAAGCCAATTTGCTACTTGATGAAAATGGCTATATCCATGTCGATGAGCACTGCCGAACCAATTTACCGGGTGTCTATGCTATCGGCGACCTTAATCTACTCGGCCCTATGCTAGCGCATAAAGGCATAGAAGAAGGCATTTATGTCGCCGAACAAATTGCCGGACAAAGCAGTTTTATTAATTACGACACACTGCCCAGCGTCATCTATACCGAGCCGGAAATTGCTTGGGTTGGACAAACAGAACAAGCCTTAAAAACGATGGACATCCCGATTAAAGTGGGTGTTTTTCCATTAAATGCCACCGCCAGAGCACAGGCGATTGGTCAAACGGAAGGCATGATTAAAATCATTGCTCATGCGGAAAATGATGCCCTATTAGGCGTACATATCATCGGCGCACATGCCTCAGAACTCATTGCGGAAGCTGTTTTAGCGATGGAATTCTCCGCTAGTAGCGAAGATTTAGCCCGAACCATTCACGCCCATCCCACCTTATCCGAAGGTTTTCATGAAGCTGCCTTGGCATTAAAGAAAATCTCAGTACACGTGCCGCTCTAATTTAGCAGATAGACGTAGATAGAAAGGGTACGCTCAGTTAACCAGACCTACATTATTTTCAGTCGCGTGGCTGGGTTGCATGGTTTTCGCAACCCAGCATCATAGCTGAATCGGTCACCGTTAGCGGCTTTCAAGGCACTGCTATTACCTTTATGAAAATCCACAATGCGTTTATAACTCGGACGCAAGCCTTCAGATGACTGTTGTCCCTCTCATTCATCAAATAAGCCACAATAAAATCGCTGGTTTTAAAAGGCGCTTCTGAAAGTGAGAGTTAACGCGCCGGTGTCCTCATTTTTTGTTAAATTTTTACGGCATGGAGAGATTTAGCGGGCATTAATCATTTTAAAGCAGATATTTTTGGTTATTGTCCATAACCATTACCGCGTAATGTGGTATATTTTTCAAACAAAAGGTAGTTAAGTGTTTTTACTTGGGTTTCTTATGACTAGCGGCTTCTGTTGAAGTGCTTTAGTCATCAGAATAGTTTAGCCTTTTAGATATGTAAGCTATTGTTTAATATCTTTGAATATGTAAGCACAAGCTTAGATCCACCCTTTATTCAATTTAAATCGGAAAAAATCATGCTGGGCAAGCTAGTTAAATTTGTTGTAGGGAGCCGTAACGATAGGCTGGTTAAGAAAAAAAGAAAGCTGGTAAAAAAGATCAATGCGCTGGCTTTAGCATATGAACAACTGTCTGATGAGGCATTAACAGGGAAAACACAGGCGTTCCGAGATCGTTTGCAAGCAGGTGAAAAGTTGGAGCATATCGTTCCTGAGGCTTTTGCTGCCGTTCGGGAAGCGTCAACACGCGTATTTGGGATGCGTCATTTTGATGTGCAATTGATTGGCGGCATGATTTTACATGACGGCAAAATTGCTGAAATGAAAACCGGTGAGGGTAAAACCTTAATGGCAACGCTGGCGGCTTATCTTAATGCGTTACCCGGGCGTGGTGTCCATGTCGTGACCGTCAATGATTATTTGGCTAAACGTGATGCCGAGTGGATGGGTAAATTGTACGGTTTTTTGGGTATGACTACCGGTGTTATTGTCAGCCAAATGGATCAGTTATCCCGACGTGACGCCTATGCGGCAGATATTACTTATGGCACGAATAACGAGTTTGGCTTTGATTATTTGCGTGACAATATGGCGTTTAGTTTGGAGCAAAAAGTCCAACGAGACCTTTATTTTGCGATTGTCGATGAAGTTGACTCCATTTTGATTGACGAGGCGAGAACCCCGTTGATTATTTCTGGCCCAACTGAAGAAAGCACTGAAATTTATATTAAGGCGAATGACATCATCCCTTTACTGAAAGCTCAAGTGAAAGAGGAGGAGCCTGGCGACTACACGGTTGATGAAAAAGTTAGACAAATTTATTTGACTGAAGCGGGTCATGAGCGGGTTGAGCGCTTAATGGTTGAACATGGCTTAATTGCGGAAGGGACTAGCTTATACGATGCGACCAATATTCGTATGATGCACTATCTAAACGCCTCGTTGCGAGGTCATGTGTTGTTCAAAAAAGATGTCGATTACATTGTTGCTAACAACGAAGTGGTTATTGTTGATGAATTTACCGGTCGTATTATGCCCGGCAGACGCTGGTCTGAAGGTCTGCATCAAGCCATAGAAGCGAAAGAACGTGTCACCATTCAAAAAGAAAACCAAACCTTGGCTTCGATTACCTTCCAAAATTATTTTCGTTTGTATGAAAAACTGTCCGGTATGACGGGGACGGCGGACACGGAGGCTTTCGAGTTAGCTAAAATTTACGGCCTTGAAGTCGTTGTGATTCCAACCCACCGTCCGATGGTTCGTCGCGATTTATGTGATGTGGTGTATTTGACGACCGAGGAAAAATATATCGCCGTAGCAGAAGACATTAAAGAATGCGTTAGTCGTGGGCAGCCCGTATTGGTGGGTACAACCTCGATTGAAAACTCTGAGCGATTGTCTATCTTGTTGAATAATCAAGGTATCAAACATGAAGTATTGAATGCTAAACAGCATGAGCGTGAAGCGCATATCGTGGAGCAAGCCGGTATGCCCGGTGCGGTAACGATTGCGACTAATATGGCCGGACGGGGAACGGATATCGTGCTGGGGGGCAATCTTGAAGCGGAACTCAAGGCTTTAGGGGCGGATGCGAGTGAGGCAGAGAGAGATCACGTAAAAGGGGCTTGGTTGGATCGACATAATCAAGTGCTGGCTAATGGCGGCTTACACGTAATCGGTTCAGAGCGCCACGAATCTCGGCGTATCGATAACCAGCTACGAGGACGTTCAGGACGACAAGGTGATCCGGGTTCAACGCGCTTTTATTTATCACTGCAAGATGATTTGATGCGGATTTTTGCTTCGGAGCGAGTAGCTGGTTTGATGCAAAAATTGGGCATGGGTCATGGTGAAGCCATTGAACATCCTTGGGTAACGCGATCTATTGAAAACGCTCAACGTAAAGTGGAAGGTCGCAACTTTGATGTGCGTAAGGAAATTTTGGCTTATGACGATGTGGCAAATGATCAGCGTAAAGTCATTTATTCACAACGTAACGAGCTAATGGCGGCAAATGAAATCTCTGAGATCATTGATGCAATTTTAGGTGATGTGATTAATCAGATTATCTCTGATTATATTCCAGCTAAAACTATGATGGAGCAATGGGCTATCGAGGAATTGGAAGCGCATTTAGCACAGGAATTTAATGTTCATATTCCTGCTCGTAAGATGTTGGATGACGATGTTAATTTGCATGAGGCGGGATTGCGAGAACGCATCATTGCCGAAATTGGTCGTGTTCATAAGGAAAAAGCGACGAATATCTCTGTTGAGGTGATGCAGCATTTTGAAAAATCGGTCATGTTGCAGGTATTAGACAACAGTTGGAAGGAACATTTGGCGGCTATGGATTATTTGCGTCAAGGTATTCATTTTAGAGGTTACGCGCAAAAAGATCCTAAGCAAGAATACAAGCGTGAAGCCTTTGAGATGTTTACCAGTTTACTTGAGCATATCAAATACGAGGTTATTAGTATTTTACTGAAAGTCCAAGTCAGACAAGAAGAGGATGCACATGCGTTAGATGCACAAATGCAAGCACCTAGAGAAATGCATTTCGAACATGCTGATCCAGCGGCATTAGATGAACCCTTACTAATGCCTTCAGATGAGGCTATAAACAGCTCACAACAGCCATTTATGCGTGATGCCAATAAAGTAGGTCGCAATGATCCTTGTCCATGTGGTTCGGGTCTGAAGTTTAAGCAATGTCATGGCAAAATTAGCTAAGCTCTATACCAATGAACAGGCACAGTAGCTGTGTCTAGCTAACAAATAGGTAATTATTCAGGCCCCCTCTAGAATTATTGCGATTAAGTCGTCATTCCGGCAGGGATTCGCTGTCTCATTTATTTAGAGAGGGGTCTGAATAATTACACAAATAGTAAACAGTTACAGCGATTTCAGATTGCATCAGTAAGTTTTTGTTGGGGGGGCAATAGCTTTAGTCATTGAAAATGCTGTAATTCAATGATGAGTAGGATTGAGCAAAGGCAATCCTTGTTTGATAAGTCCATTGGCTTTGACTAACGATCATTCAACAGATGATCAGGTTATTTGATCTGGCAATGGACTAATGTGTGATGTACATCAAAGTAATCTTATAATTCCAGTGACCATCATGACGTGACACTCCTATAATGCTCGGCGAATCACGAATTATTATCTTCAGGTAGCTTTAAATTACGAGGTGCTTAACAATGAAATTTGAATGGAAAGATGAATACTCGCTGGGCGATATAAATATCGATGCCGAGCATCAAGCCTTGATTGAATTGGCGAATGTTATTTTTGAGAGCCCAAATCAAGCTGAGCTTTTAAAAAATATCATGGAGCTTTATCGCCATATCCGCAAACATTTTGCATATGAAGAGAAGGTGATGCGTGATCATCATTATCCTGATTATCTCACTCAGGTCGATGAGCATAATTCAATGCTCTCTTCGCTAGTGGAAAATAGTGATAGGATTAGATCAGGTAGCTGGGATCAAGATCAAATTGCTGATTTTATGATGATATGGGTGAATCATATTGCTGAAAGTGATCAATGTTTTCGAAAATATCAGCAAGAACGTAAGCGTAATGCGTCCTTAACATGATCTCGAGATGATTTTACTTAGATGATTGTGTTGTGTGGGCAGATTTTTTTTGATAAATCGAGGGTTTAACCATAAGTAGGTTGGTGTTGATTTGATGCAAGTTTTCTGAATGGCTGATTATAAAATATCCACCCGGTTTCAACGTGGCAATCACTCGTTCTACCACGCTTTTCTTGGTGGCCTGGTCAAAATAAATCAGTACATTGCGTAGAAATATGACATCAAAATTGCGATTTAAATGGATAGGTAGGGGTTTGACTAAATTAATTTGTTCAAATTGAATACGTTTTTTTAGTCCTGAGTCCATGCAAAAATAGCCGGACTGTGATCTCACGCCGCGTAGGCAGTATTTCTCCATTAGTGAGTTATCCATATTTTCTAGCCTATCCATTAAATAGACTGCTGTTTTTGCAGTTTCAAGGACACGAGAGCTGATATCAGAGCCAAAAATTTCCCATTTCCTATAACCCAAAGTTTCGGCGAGCACCATAGCAAGAGAATAGGTTTCTTCACCCGTCGAACAGGCTGCACTCCAAATGTTGAAGGTGTCGCCTAGCCAATTTTTTAAAATATGCTCCTTTAAGAACGTAAAGTGCTTGGGTTCACGGAAAAAATAGGTCTCATTAGTCGTAACGAGATCGATCATAATCTGAAATTCTTGTTGATATTCTAGGCTATGAATTAAGTCGTAATATTGGGTGAAAGACGAGAGACCATAAAAATCCAAGCGTTTCGACAAGCGACTGCAAAGCATGACTTGTTTTTCGGGGCTTAAAGCAATACCTGCGTGACTGTAAATCAACTGTTGGAATAAGTTAAACTCGCGGGGTGTTATTGGTGAAATATTAATAACGTATCTCGTAGTTTGCTAATGAAAGATGACAGTAAACTATCAGTCTGCTTGGTTTGTTGCAAGCATCACATTCAAGAAAAGCGAGAGACCACTTCCTAGAATGCGCATAATTTGCCGCTTATTAGGTTGGTATGAGAGTTTTCTTTAATGCTTATTGTTACGGTATTTAATATTAAATCTATTAATTTATTTTTAATAAACAATTAGTTAGAGTTTATTTTCTGAATGTGCTGTGGTTTTATAGGCTGTGCAAGTCGCATGATAAGAATATGAATCTAGGGAATTTATTAAAATAATTTTCCCTCAACTGATAGTTTATTTTATATTTACCCAAAGCCTAATCTATGTGAAGCAAAAATTTGGTGTTTGATTGTGAATTTCCATAACCAACTGGCCTTTAAGGGGAATGACCTTTGACTATTAATGTAATTGAAACGGATGGTTTTTTGAATGTCGCCGTAGTAGGTGAGATGACTATCTATAACGTTTCAGAACAAAAAAACAAGCTGATTGACTTTTTGTCTTCTGCGATTGAGTTGCAAGTTGACTTGTCTGCGGTGACTGAAATTGACAGTGCTGGCTTGCAGCTTTTACTTTGGCTTAAGCAGGAAGCGTCCAATTTAAAGTTAGTTAATCACAGTCAAGCGGTTGTTAACGTCTTTCAATTACTTAATTTAGCCATGTATTTTGGTGATCCTATCGTTCTCTCTAGCCACTGGAAAACATCATGAGCGACTTTGGTGCTGCGTTAGATATTTTTACTCAAGAAACGGAAGAATTATTAGCCCAAATGGAAGATGGGTTGTTGGTTTTGGAAGATGATGCTCATAATGTCGAAAGCATCAATAATGTATTTAGGGCGATGCACACGATCAAGGGTACGTCTGGTTTATTCGGTCTTGATGAGGTGGTTGCATTTAGTCACGAGGTCGAATCCGTGCTCGATAAGATTCGGCATGGTGAATGCGTTATTGAGGCCAAGCTTATTTCTATTTTACTGAACTGCAAAGATCATACCGCTAGCCTTATCAAATATTGTTTAAGTCATGAATCGGAGGAGTTGACAGAGACACTGAGGGCGATTGGTATAGCGCTAATTACTCAATTAACGAGTTTATCGGGTAGTGATTTACCGACAAGCCTTGTTAATTCTGAGGCTGAATTAGAGTCAGCCTCAGTGTTTTCAATAGAATCTCATCAAGTCATTGATGATAATTGGTTTATCACGTTAAAGTTTCGACAAAATGCTTTACGTAATGGGATTGATCCATTGTCATTCATTAATTATCTCGGTCAATGTGGTCAGATCAGAGAAATACAAACATTAACGCCTGATCTGCCTCCTAGTTTAGAGTTTGATCCAGAAACCTGTTATTTAGAATTTAATATCATTTTCCATTCTGCGCTTGAGAAGCAGGAGATTGCCGATATTTTTGAATTTGCTGAAGACGATTGTGATATCCGTATCATTCCCCCAAATTCTAAAATCGAGCAATACCTGAATTTGCTCAAAGAGCAAGAGCCTGATAGCCATGGTGATATCGAAAAATTGGGCGAAATGTTGGTTAATATCGGGGCGCTGACTCACAACGAAGTGACGAACGCTCTCCGTCAACAAGACTTTATTTGCCATCAAGAATCAATGATCCCAAAACCTTTGGGTGAAATTTTGGTGGAACTGCAATTTGCTGAGCAGCCCGTTGTGGCGCAGGCACTTTTAAAACAACAGGGCGTAAGAGATAAAACCGTCGCTGAGTCCAATTACATTCGTGTTGATTCTGCAAAGCTGGGACAAATTATCAATTTAGTGGGGGAGCTGGTTATTTCCGGTGCGGCTATGCGTCTGTTGGTTGAGCGTTATGGCTTGAGTGATGTGGAAGAAGTTGCCGTTGGTATGAATGAGCTGGTCAGTGAAATTCGAGATACGGCATTAAAATTACGCATGGTCGCTATTGGCGAAACATTTTCCAGATTTCGACGCATTGTTAGGGATGTGGGTAATGAGTTAGATAAACAAATTGAACTGGTGATTACCGGCGGTGAAACTGAATTAGATAAAACTGTCGTAGAAAAAATTAACGACCCCTTAACACATCTGATTCGCAATGCCTTAGACCACGGCATCGAGCGACCTGCACAGCGTGTTGCAGCAGACAAACCTGCACAAGGTACGGTGCATCTAAATGCTTATCATGATTCGGGTCATATCGTGATTCAGGTAGCTGATGACGGTGCTGGGTTGAATAGTGACAAAATTCTCGCAAAGGCATTGGCACAGGGCTTGGTTTCGGCGGATCAGGAGTTGTCTCGTCAGGAGATTTTTAACCTCATTTTTGAGGCAGGATTAAGCACGAAGGAACAAGCCAATAATTTATCAGGGCGTGGCGTAGGGATGGATGTCGTCCGTAGAAATATTGAGCTGTTGCGCGGCACGGTCAATTTGGACAGTATTGAAGGTCGTGGTACAACCGTGACGATTCGTTTGCCTTTAACATTGGCCATTATTGATGGTTTTATGGTGGAAACTGAAGGTGAGCGGTATATCATCCCATTGAGTATGATTGAGGAATGTGTTGAGCTCAACGCAGAGGAATGGCAAATTGACAGTATTCATCATTACATCAATTTGCGCGGCGAGGTTTTGCCTTATCTGAGATTAGGCGATTATTTTCATGACCGGTCACGCCATTGTCAGAGTAATGGACATCGGGAAAGCCTAGTGGTAGTTAAGTTTGGACAAGCTAAGGTAGGCTTGGTGGTTGATCAGTTACATGGTGAACATCAAACGGTTATTAAGCCACTAGGTCAAGTTTTTGAACAATTACAAGGCATTAGTGGCGCAACAGTGCTTGGCAACGGTGAGGTTGCGTTGATTTTAGATGTACAAGCTTTGATTCAGTATGCGGTTAAACCTAAAGGGACGAATGGACATACTTTAGCGCATTAACTCTAACAGCATGATTCAATTCTCTGTTGGCTGTCTAAAAATACAATTCAACGATAAATAGCCAAATTATCGGCAAGTTCAGGGTAACTAAGTGTGGAGAAGTGGAACAGGCAGCAACATTTTTAAAATTAAAAAATTAAAGTCGCGGCGCTTGTCGTGGTTTCTATAAAAGTGTGAACAAAGGGCCCAGTATGATTAATTTAGCCATTGAAGGAAAACGTACGGAGACTGCGCTGGTTTCAGGTGATCGCTACCAGCAATATTTGACCTTTCTTGTCGGTAAAGATATTTTTGGAATCAATATCCTTGACGTTAAAGAAATAATAGAAATCAACAATATAACGAGGATACCTAAGACCCCAGATTATATTCGAGGGGTGATTAACTTGCGTGGTAACGTGGTACCTGTCATTGATTTATCAGCCAGATTAGAGCGTCAATGCAGCGAAATAACCAAATTGAGCTGTATTGTTTTGATTGAAGTCGATGTTCACGGTGAGTCACAAGTGATTGGCGCGTTAGTAGATCAAGTGAATGAAATTCTTGATATTGCCGAATCTAATATCCAGCCGACGCCTGATTTTGGTACTGATATTCGCACTGATTTTATTCAAGCGATGGGTCGTGTAGAAGAAAACTTTATTATTCTGTTGGCTATAAACCGGATTTTATCGATTGACGAGCTTTCACAATTACAACGCGTTGCTAGTTCCCATGCCAATCTTGCCCTAAGCGACGAGACATCTAACTTTAAAAAAATGGACAATTCTGATGAGCATTAATGACTTAAGTGTAAAAACTAAAATATTGAGCGGCGCAATGCTGCTGGTGTTGATAACCGTGGTGTTTGGTGTACTCGCTCAGCGTTATATGGGCAAAGTCTCTGATTCATTATTCGGGATAACCGATAATAATGCCAAAGCCGTTGAATATGCGACAGGTGTTGAGCGTATGGCTTTATCGACTATTTTGGAAGAGAAAAACTATTTGTTGTTTGAAAAAGACGAAATTCATCAACGGGCTGAAAATAATGTTAAAGAGCTGTTCAGCTATTTAGACAAAGTGAATGAAATAGCAAAAAAATACAATAACACGCGATTGCTTGATCAATCCAATTCTGCGCGAAAAGATACCAATCGGTACGCAGAAGAGTACCGTAAAGGTGTGGCCGCTTTAAAAAATAATAAGCAAATGGTTGCGGTTATGGTTGAAAAAGGTGGCAATGTAGTCGATGCAGCTGAACAATTTATGAGCATTCAACAAGATGCTTATGCGGAGGCGTTGGCTAAAAATGCAGACGCAAAAATATTGGATAACTTTGTTCAACGCTATGTAGCCACCGTCAATCTGCGTATTAAAGCTAATCGCATCATTCGTTTAGAAAAAGAAGAGGTCAATTATAAAGATCGAGTGGCTTGGAACAAAATGGTCATCCTGCTACCTGAATTAATGCGTTTGTATGATGATTTGCAAAAAATAACCACGGCGGCCGATCAGCTGAAATTGATAGAAGATGCCAGGAAATCCACAGCTGAATATCAACAAGCGGCACAAAACTGGATTAAGAATGACGACGACCTGAAATTAATTTTAGGTCGTATGCAGGAATATGGACAAACCGTGATTCAACAAGCGCAAGAAGCTGAGTCGGCGGGTTATCAGCAATTGGAAGTCGCGCGTAATCAGGCGGAAACAGTCGTTCAAGAAGCTAATACTATTATCATCATCACAATAGCTATTGCTGTGATTTTAGGTGTCATGATTGCTTTATTCCTTGCGGCTCTAATTACTAAACCGATTAGTAAAGGCGTATTATTTGCCCAGGCTTTAGCAGAAGGTGATTTAACGACAACTTTAGATATTAACCAAAAAGATGAAATTGGTGTCTTAGCGTCAGCGCTACAATCTATGAGTCAGCGTTTTAAAGAGGTGGTTCAGGGGGTACGAACCAATGCCGACAGTATGGCCAGTGCTTCGCAAGAAATTAGCGCGACCGCGCAAACCCTCAGTCAATCAGCGATTGAACAAGCATCAGGTGTTGAAGAGACCAGTGCATCCGTGCAAGAACTAAATGCCTCTGTTCAACAAAACGTTGAAAATGCCAAAGTGACTAATAACATGGCAAATATGTCCGCAAAAGATGCGGCTACCGGTGGCGAAGCGGTTAAGCGAACAGTCAATGCCATGAAGCAAATTGCCAGCAAAATTGGTTTGATTGAAGATATAGCCTATAAAACTAATTTGCTGTCTTTAAATGCGGCGATTGAAGCGGCGCGTGCCGGTGAGCACGGCAAAGGTTTTACGGTTGTTGCGGCGGAAGTACGCAAATTAGCCGAGAATAGTCGTGTTACTGCTCAAGAAATCAAAGAGTTAGCAACAAGCAGTGTTAACATTGCTGAAGAAGCAGGCAAGTTACTAGAAGCCGTCGTTCCCAATATTCAAAAAACGGCAGATTTAGTAGAAGAAATCACCGCATCTTCCGAAGAGCAAGCGCAGGGCATCAGCCAAATTAATGGCGCAATGGGCCAGTTAGATCAAACGACCCAACAGAATGCTTCCGCTTCAGAGCAGTTAGCCGCAACATCGGAAGAAATGAGCGCTCAGGCTGAGCAGTTGCAACAATCGGTGGCCTTCTTTAAATTGGATAATGATCATTCCTCCACTAAATATAATATGAAACAGCCTCCAACTCGTTCGTCTGGATCATTAGACAAAAAACGTGGTGTCGTTTCCTTGAAATCGGTTAACTCAAATTCGAGTAGTGCGGATATTGATTTTAAAGATTTTGAGAAATTCTAATAGCGGCTTCTTGATTAACTCCCCTTTTGCAAAAGGGGGAGTCTTCCTACTCTCAATTCAACAGTGTTTTTATGCTCTAGGAACGCGGACAGTGTGTCCGAGTACTCCAACTAAGGAATTTTTGTGGCTTGGTTTTTTTTGATTACTGCCGGTTTGGTAGAAATTTTGTTTGCGTTAAGTTTAAAGTTTAACGATGGCTTTACTAAGCTTTGGCCGAGTATCGGGACTATGGTTTTTGGTGCTGGTAGTTTTTATTTATTAGTATTGGCGATTAAAACACTACCGTTGGGAACGGCTTACGCAGTCTGGACAGGCATTGGTGCAGTAGGTGTCGCCATTGCAGGAATTTTCTTATTTAAAGAGCCGGCTGATTGGTATCGCTTGCTGTCGATTTCCTTGGTTATCATCGGCATTATTGGTCTTAAAATAACGGATTCTTATTAATGTTGCACTTGGTCTTTCAATCGCCTATTCAAAAAGCCGTTTTGGAGCGGTTCGATTCCGGCGGTGATGTGATTTTTCTCGAAAATGCAGTGTTAAATTTAATGAAAGGCAGCGCTATTGTTCAATACTTGCCGAATTATTGTGCGTATTTTGCTCTAGCTGAAGAGCTTACTGCTAGGGGGATAAGCCATACAGAATTGCTGTCCTGTATAAAACCGATTGAATATCAAGAATTTGTTGCGTTAACAATTAAAAATACGGTGATCCAGACTTGGAACTGATAGTGGATGAGCGCCTGATAGCGACCACAGATCAGGGGTTTTTAGTGTATATGGCAGATTGGAATGAGCCGGTTGCATTACGTTTAGCAGAACTAAACCGATTACACCTGACAGACGCACATTGGGAAATCATCTGGTTTATTCGAGATTATTATCAACGCTATCAGCATTTACCCAATGCGCGGGTGTTCACCAAAGCGATTGCCCGGCAATTGGGTGATGATAAAGGCAATAGCCGTTATTTACACGGGTTATTCCCCGACGGCCCCTTAAAGTACGCTTGTAAAATAGCCGGCTTACCTAAGCCGCCGACGTGTTTATAAGTGCCTCTATTCTTGTTTAAAGCGATGAATTAAGCGTCGCTCTTTTTTGTTGGGTTTATGTACGTGTTCACTGGGAAATAACTCCCGTTGTTCGCGTTGTAACAGAATTTGTTGCTGACGTTTCGCATAACTTTCAGCCGTTTCTTCATACAGTAAGATGGCTTCTTTGGCAGGGCGACGTTGATTGTTTAATGCCGTGACTGCAATATCCCAACGGTATTGATCTTTGCTGATCATCAGATTGGTGCCTAAGCGTATTTCTTTGCCCGGCTTAGCGCGTTGATTGTTAACATGAACCTTGCCGCCCGCAATCGCCTCAGCGGCAAGTTTACGTGTTTTGTAAAAGCGGGCAGCCCATAGCCATTTGTCCAAGCGGACTGTTTCGGTTTCAGTAGTCACAGACGGTTATTTTTTCAAACCTTTAGGTAGTGAAAAAACCACTTTTTCTTCAATACCTTTTATTTCTGTTGTTGTTTCTCCACCCCATCCTTTTAAACGGTTAATGACCTCTTGAACCAAAACTTCAGGGGCAGAAGCCCCCGCTGTTACACCGACCACATTAATTCCATCAAACCAGTCTTTCTGCATATCTTGAGCGGTATCGATTAAATACGCCGGTTTACCCAATTGCTCGGCAATTTCGCGCAATCGATTAGAGTTGGAGCTATTAGGCGAACCAACAACTAAAATACTATCTGCGGTTTTTGCTAATTCATGAACGGCATCTTGACGGTTTTGCGTGGCGTAACAAATATCATCTTTCTTTTGATCCTGAATTGAGGTGAAGCGCTTACGTAATGCGTCTACCATAATTTGCGTGTCCGTCATGGACAAGGTGGTTTGTGTCACGTAAGCTAAATTATCAGGATTATTAACGTTTAATTTCTCGACATCTTCTGGTGTTTCAACTAGATAAATGCCGCCATTTTCCGTACATTTCTCATATTGCCCCATCGTTCCTTCAACTTCAGGGTGTCCGGCATGACCAATTAAAATAACTTCACGGTCAGATTTGGCATGTTTAGCGACTTGTAAATGTACTTTGGTAACTAATGGGCAGGTTGCATCAAAAATCGTTAGATTGCGTTCCTTGGCTTCTGTTTGCACCTGTTTAGAAACGCCGTGGGCACTGAAAATTAAATAGGAGCCAACAGGGACATCGGTTAGATCTTCAATAAAAATAGCCCCTTTGGCTTTTAAGCCGTCGACAACCGTACGGTTATGAACAACCTCGTGGCGGACGTAAATGGGAGCGCCAAACATTTCGATGGCTTGATCAACAATTTCAATAGCACGGTCAACACCGGCACAAAAACCACGGGGGTTTGCGAGTAGGATTTGCATATCTTGAGTTCTATGGTTGGTAAATGTGAGTTTATTTTAGCCTAATTGGCTTTCTGAAACGATAATTCCATCCGCATCGGCGTATAAAAAATGATCTTTTCTAAAATTTATGCCAGCAAAGCTGACTAAAATATCGCGATCGCCGTGGTTTTTTTTCTGAGTTTTCAAAGGATACGTGTGTAGTGCACGGATACCAATCGGTAATTGATTAATCTGGCTGGCATCGCGAATACAGCCATAAACCACTAAACCTTGCCAGCCTTTGTTGAGGGCGCAGCGAGCCAACTCGGCATCAATTAAGGCGCAGTGGTGAGAACCGCCACCATCGACGACTAACACCCGATTTTGGCCGGATTCCTCTAAGGTGTTAATTAATAAGGTGTCATTTTCAAAGATTTTTAAGGTGCTGATTTGACCAGAGAAATCAGGCTTAGCCCCATAGGATTGAAAAATTGGCTCGGCAATTTGAATATTTTTTGTGCTGGCATAAGCATCACAGAGTGCAGCAGTTGAGAACGTTAGCATGAAAATTCCCTGTCGGTGTTAATTGAGCAAATCCCATACGGGCTGGATATGCGTGGGTAAGGGAGCGAGTTGTCCTAACTCAACCCATTGACCAGGGCAGTGGAAGTCAGAGCCACACGAACCGGCTAAATCAAAAGTGCTTGCCAGCGCGGCAACGCGCTGAATTTCATCTTTGTTGGTGCGGCCGGTAATGACCTCAATACCTTGGCCACCGGCATCTTTAAAAGCAGTCAATAGGCGTTTCATCCATTTAGTTGTGAGTTGGTAGCGTAACGGATGCGCCAGAATAGCGATACCGCCGGATTCGGTAATCCAACTGACGGCTAAGTTTAAATCTGCCCAAGGCGTAGCGACATAAGCGGGTTTGCCTTTGGCGAGATAGCGATCGAAGGCTTCTTGATGAGTATCGACATGAAATTGTGACACGAGAAAATCCGCAAAATGACTTCGCGTAATCATGCCATCTCCAGCTAATTGTTTGACCGCTTCAAAAGCACCAGTGATACGTTTTTTTGCGAGTTTTTCGGCGATCGCCTCAGCTCGGGCAAGGCGAGTCTGCTGTAAATTAAAGGTGGCTTCGGCGAGTGGTGGGTGATTGGGATTAATACCAATACCAATGATATGAAAACACTGGTTTTGCCATAAGGTTGATAGCTCTATACCAGGAATCAGTTTAAGGTTTATGTCTGTTGCGCGTCGCAGAGCTTCTGTCAGTCCGGCGGTAGTATCATGATCGGTGAGTGCGAGAGCCGTCACGCCTTGTAAATTCGCTCGCTCGATAACGGCGCTGGGTGATAAAGTGCCATCGGAGGCAGTTGAGTGGCAGTGTAAATCATATATTTCAGGCATTGTTGTTATTGGTATTCTCCGTAAAGTTTGGCATAAAGGCCATTTTGGGTGATTAAGGTTTCATGGCGACCTTGCTCGCAAATTCGTCCTTCTTCAAAAACATAAACATGGTCGGCTTGTTTAACGGCACTCAAGCGGTGCGCGATGATGATCGTGGTACGGTCAGTTAAAAAAGCACTTAGTGCTTGATGTAGTTTGTATTCAGTTTCGCTATCTAGGGCAGAGGTCGCTTCATCTAAAATGACGACTTTAGGATCGGCAACAACCATACGCGCAATCGCCATACGTTGTCGTTGACCGCCTGAGAGCCTCATACCTTGTCTACCAATGAGGGTATCTAAGCCGTTTGGTAGGCTTTTAACCTCATCAGTCAATTGAGCAATAGCAAGTGCATTCCATAAAACATTATCCGTCGCGGGCTTACCTAAGGTCAGATTCGCTCGAATGCTATCATTAAATAGTACGGGATGTTGCAATACCGTAACGACATGCTCTCGAACGACATCCAGGCCAATCTGTTCAATAGCCACATCGTCGAAATAAATACCCCCTTCAGTACTGGGATATAAGCCTATTAAAGTTTGAATCAAAGTCGATTTACCGCCGCCACTCGCGCCAACCAAAGCGACTTTGTCTCCCGCTTTAATTTGTAATTGAATGCCGTTCAAAATTTTGTCTTCCCCATAAGAAAAATGCAGGCCTTCAACACGAATGGCAACTGATTTTTTATATAAAAAGGGATTTTCGTGGTGTGAATAATGAGGTTCTTGCTTTAATACATGGAGGCGATTAATGCGGGCTAAGGCGGCTTTGGCAGCAAAAAACGCATATTGGATATTTAGTATTTCTTGCACCGGTGCCATCATAAACCACAGATAGCCAAATACCGCAAGCATTTGCCCAATACTTAGATCGGCGTAAAACACCATCAACATGGCACCCGCGCGAAAAACATCAAAACCAAATAAAAAAACCAAAAAACTTAAACGGCTAGCCGCATCGCTTTGCCACGCATAAGCAATGGAATGGTCTTTAACCGCACGGGCAGAATCAATTAATTGAGAAAAATAATGCTGTTCACGATTGCTGGCGCGTATTTGTTGAATTGCTTCCAGTGTTTCTGTCAAGGCTTGCTGGAATACCTCATACGCCGAGTTCTCTTTGGCTTTAAGATGTTTGACTTTAGAACCTACAACTCGCGTAAAGTAAATGACAACGGGATTAAGTAATAAAATAAACAAACCTAATTGCCAATTCATCCACAGTAAAATAATGGCAGTACCGATGATAGTTAAGACGGCAATGAGTAGTTTGCTGATAGTATTGCCAATAAAATTGTCTAGGGTATCCAAATCAGTCACTAAATGCGTCACGACCGAGCCAGTTCCAAGGCTTTCATATTCCGCCATCGAAATTGTTTGTAATTGTCCAAGCAAGTTTTTACGAAAACGAAACACAATATCTTTGGCAATATACGAAAATTGGCGTGATTGTATGATGTTAAAAATGATGGCAATAATACGTAACAGCAAACTCATTAACAAAATAACACCAATATACGCACTAGGAAGTTGCCATTCGGTTGGAAAAACCTGATTAATCGCGTGAATCACCATGCCGGGTTTGTCCAGCAAAACCTCATCGACCAGCAAAGGCATTAATAAGGGGACAGGGACGCTGGCAAGCGTTGCTAGAATGGCAATGACATGTGTATAGAACAGCTGTTTTTTATGTTCAAGGACGATTTTAACAATGTGATTCCAGTTATAAACTGAAGAATTTTGATGTAATTGCACTGGTGCATACGGGAAAGGAGGACTATGAGGTGAATTGTAACATTACCCCTTAACTGAATAACACCTGTGCTTGTTTAAATAATTTCTTGTCGCTTTAGAACCTGTGTAAAATAAGGCACGTAGAGTGATTTTAGCCGTTTAAGCAAAGTTTTTTGGCTGTTGCTGTGCGTATCATAACAATGATGGCTCTTCCAAATTAAAAGCTGTGTGCCCTATTTGGAAGATCTGTTAATTGCACTCACACCGCAACTAGGCTTAAGTCTTTTCAACAACCCCCTAATTTTTTCCGCCATGAGCGTGAAACTTCGAGTATCCCGATGAAAAAAAAGATAGCTACTTTATTTGCCGTCGCATTGCTGGTGATGATTAATTTCAGCATTTGGAGTTATGTTAATAACCCATTGCAATTGCAACCGTGGACAAAAACCACAATGGGATTGACTTACGATCCAACGCGCAAAGGCGATGATCCGCGAGAAAATATTTCCGTTAGTGAAGAAGATATAGACAAGGATTTGGCTTTGTTGGAAAACAAGGTTCACGCCATCCGAACCTATAGTATGCTCAGAGGGCAGCATAAAATCCCTGAGATAGCCGCTAAACACAATCTTAATGTGACCTTAGGGGCTTGGATTGACAATAATCTGGAAAAAAACCGTCAGGAATTAGAAACACTGATCGACATCAGTCATCAAAATAGCCCCAAAATTATCCGCCTCATGGTCGGTAACGAAGTGATGTTACGTGACGATATTCCTGAAGATGCGCTGATTGAATATATTCGTGAAGTGAAAAAACGAGTCGGTGGTAAACCAGTCAGTACCTCAGAAACTTGGGCCGAATGGTTAAAACATCCCAAATTAGTAGAAGAAGTCGACTTTATTGCTGTGCATATTTTGCCCTATTGGGAAGGTATTGCAGCGGATGATGCCGTAGATTATATTTTTGACCGCTTTCATGATGTCCAAAAAGCGTATCCCAACAAACCCGTTATTATTACGGAGCTAGGTTGGCCTTCAGATGGTCAACCCGCTCGACACGCGACCGCTTCGGTCTCTAATCAAGCCAAAGTGTTGCGTGAGTTTTTAAATCGTGCCGATCAAGAAAAAGTTACTTATTACATTGTTGAAGCCTTTGACCAACCTTGGAAGCAGTCTATTGAAGGTTCCGCCGGTGCTTATTGGGGTATTTTTAATGCTGATCGACTCGCAAAATATCCAATGGACGGCGATGTTCTGACCTTGCCCAATTGGGAAGGCTGGGCAACGGGAGCGGCCATTTTTAGCATATTCTTAATGGGTTTATTTTTATTCACACGCAGAAGTTTAAAATTGCCCGGTATTGTATTTTTTGGTGTGATTACCAATCTTGCTGCATCGACCATATTTTGGTCAGTCTCGGTAGGTGCACAACAATATCAAACGCCGTTGACCATTGCTTTTTGGGTGATTTTGATCTTAATGCAAATTCTGGCGGCTATCATTCTTATGATAGAAAGCTTGGAAATTGCAGAAGTAGTCTGGTATCGCAAAGGCGTTAGAACGTTTGAGCCGTTAACACCCAGTGCAGAATTTAAATACCCTAAAGTCTCTTTACATTTACCCATTCATAATGAACCGCCCGCGATGGTGCGTAAAACACTAGAAGCCTTGGCAAAAGTGGATTATCCCAATTTAGAAGTATTGGTGATGGATAACAACACCAAAGACCCTGCGATTTGGGAGCCAGTGCGTGATGATTGCGAACGCCTAGGGCCGATGTTTCGATTCTTCCATTTGGAAAATTGGCCAGGCTTTAAGGCTGGTGCGATAAATCATGCCCTAGAACAAACCGCACCTGATGCAGAAATTATTGCCGTTATCGACAGTGATTATATTTTGTCACCGGATTGGCTCAACAGTATGGTGCCGTATTTTGATAATGAAAATGTAGGCTTTGTCCAATCGCCGCAAGATTATCGCGACCGTCACCAAAGCACCTTCAAAAATTTCTGTTACTGGGAATATGCTGGTTTTTTCAATATTGGCATGGTGCAACGTAATGAATACAACGCGATTATTCAGCACGGTACGATGACTATGATACGAAAATCCGCCTTGCTGGAAGTGGGCAAATGGGCGGAATGGTGTATTTGTGAGGATAGTGAATTAGGTTTGCGCTTGTACGAAGCAGGCTATGATTCGGTGTACGTCAAAGATTCCTTTGGACGCGGCTTGATGCCCGATACCTTCTCGGGATACATGACGCAGCGTTTCCGTTGGGTTTATGGCGCGATGCAAATCATCAAAGGGCATTGGCGCAGTTTCTTACCGACCCAAAAATCGCCATTGACAGCGGCGCAACGTTATTACTTTATTGCCGGTTGGTTGCCTTGGTTCTCTGATGCCTTGGCGTTGTTATTCACAAGCACCAGTTTACTACTGACAGCCGTGATTGTTTACGACCCGATTCACAGTGAGTTACCTGTCAATGCCTTTTTGTTACCGACGATTGGCTTGTTTAGTTTCAAGATATTGCGTGGACTTTGGTTGTATCAAGCGCGTGTTCCTTGTTCGGTTTGGCAATCCTTAGGTGCAGCATTGAGTGGCTTAGCGCTAACTCACACGGTATCAAAAGGCACGATTCAAGGCTTGTTTACATCCGGTAAACCCTTCATGCGTACACCCAAATATGAACAACAAGGCCCTTTAATTGCAGGATTAATGATTATTCGTCAAGAATTGATCCTATTGTTCTTATTAGGTGCAGCCATTGCCGCAATGGCAAGCTTAGAGCATTTTGATAATCTCAGCGGTAAACTCTGGATTTCAGTGTTATCCGTGCAAGCTGTTCCGTATGTGGCAACCCTGATTACCTTGCTGATTAGCATTGCGCCAAGTTATGGCAAAAAAGCAAAATTGGCAGAAGAGTTAGATGAGGAATAAAGGTAACTTCAGTACATCCTCATAGGTGGCTATTCAGTCCTCTTCTTAGTGATGTCATTTCGGCTGAGACTTGCTCTAGCGAGTGTCGAGATCGATAAGCCATAGATGACAAGTGACAAACACCTGCCTGTGCCTTAGATTCGCTCACGCGGTTGACGGCTCAGGCAATCTCTTTATGCCTCTGATAGTGTGCCGGAATGGCCACTTAGTCGCAATTGCCTTTAAATCGGGTACTTTGTTTATTTCGAATCACCTAAGCTGACGAATCTACTAATCAGGAGGGCGATTGATCTCAAATAATAATTGATATATTATAACATCATTATTTGAACGAGCTCTCCATACCATGAATACTTCAGAACATGATCATAGTAAATGTGTCAGTGAAGCATTGGGCATTGCACAACATTTGTGTGTCGTCCGAGGTGTACAGTTAACGCCTATTCGTCACCAGGTACTGGAATTGATTTGGGATAGCCATAAAGCCGTCAAAGCTTATGATTTGCTGGATCGTATCAAACCTCTGCAACATGCCGCAAAACCCGCGACGATTTATCGCGCACTGGATTTCTTGATAGAACAAGGCCTGATCCATCGAATAGAAAGCCTTAATGCATTTATTGGTTGTAGTTGTTCCGGTCATCAGCACGAACAATTGCTATTAATTTGTAAGCTCTGTAATGAAGTCGAAGAGCTCCCAGCCACTAAAGTTATGGCAGCCCTGTCGGAAGAGTTTTCTCAAGCCGGTTTTGTAGCTTATAGCAAAGCAATAGAGGCTCAGGGGATATGTGTTAAATGCAGACAGTTTCAGGGCAACCCAAACTAACTTGCTGATTCCGCCTTACCAGTTGCCTAAACGCTTAAGTTGATGGTGTAGGATGATTGCTGTGCTGTAATAGATGTGTTGCCCTTTTTTACAACATAAGGGGCGGGCTGAACGATTACCTTTTCGGGTAATCTTTGTCGTTATAATGTTATGTTATAACATTTTTAATTGGTGTCACTTACTACCTCCCTTGAAATATAGGAATAAGCATCATATGAACAAAAAAACCAAAATTTATTGTACGCTATTAGCGGTAGTAATAGCGCCAACTGCCTATGCTGCAGAACAGGACGTAGTTGAACTAGATGAAGTGATTGTTACTGCGCCTATGCAAGACAAGGTCTCTGAGTCAGCGATTCCCGTCACCGTCTTAAGCGATGAGGAATTGCGTTTGAAAGTCGGGCACAGTATCGGTGAAACACTAAAGAATGAGTTAGGCATTACCAGTCAGTCTTTCGGTGCTGGTGTTGGTACACCGGTCATTCGCGGTCAAAGCGGGCCGCGAGTTCGGGTATTAAATAATGGCATTGGTAGTAATGATGTCTCGGCAATCAGTCCGGATCACGCGACCAGTGTTGAACCTTTATTGGCGGAGCGCATCGAGGTGTTGAGAGGCCCGGCCTCCTTACTCTACGGCAGTGGTGCAATTGGTGGTGTGGTCAATGTTATCGACAACCGAATTCCTAGCAATCTCCCCGGTAGGTCGCTGGGTGGCGCACTTGAGCAACGATTTGACTCGGTATCAGATGAAACATCTACCGTCTTAAAAGTAGAAGGCGGCAAAAGCAACTTAGCTTACCATCTGGACGGTTTTTATCGCGATCGCAACAATCTCGACATCGGTGGCTCCGCTATTGATGTCAACGCGGCCCAAGCGACCGATCGGGCACTCAATGTTATTCAAAACACTTACGGCTACATCAACAGCAGCTCTGCTCATGCCATCAGCGGTTCGGCGGGTGTTTCTTTGATTGGTGATCCGGGTTTTGCGGGTATCTCTATAAATCGTTTGGAAAATAACTATGGTATTGCACCGGATGGTTCAGGTGGTGAGCTTACTCGCATTGATCTTAAACAAAGTAAATATGACTTTAAAAGTGAGTTGAAAAATCCGTTCAACTACGCTGAATCTTTACGGCTGAAACTCGGGTACAACGATTACCAGCATACGGAAATTCCTGATGGCGTGGAGGCCTCATTTTTCACCAATAAATCCTACGAAAGCCGCCTAGAGTTTACCCACAATCCGTTTGGAATATTTCACGGGTTGATCGGTTTCCAAGCAATTGCCAGCGATTTTTCAGCGATTGATAAATCAACCAATGAAGTGATCGTCCCGCAAACACAAACTAACAGTTACGGTATTTTTGCAGTGGAGTCATTTAATATCGGTGCATTTAATTCCCAACTGGGTATCCGTGTTGAGAACACCACCCTAGATCCTGAAGGTTTTTCCAGTCTTAGTTATACGCCGGTCAGTGCTTCTGCTTCCAGCCTATGGAAGTTAAATGACAGCAACAGTCTAAATCTTGCGCTAACTCGCTCGCAACGTGCGCCACAAGTACAAGAGTTACTCGCTAATGGTTATCATGATGCCACCCGCAGCTATGAAATCGGCGATGTGAATTTGCGTGAAGAAACCTCATACAATCTGGATTTGGGTTATAAGTTTAAATCAGACTGGCTCAGAGCTCAGCTTGATTTATTTCACAATTGGTCGGGGGATTACATCTATCAGCAACGTAACGGTCAATTCATCGACAATGCAGTCGTCGTTCAAAGCAGTCAGGCCGATGCCACCTTTATGGGTTATGAAAGTAAGCTGATATTTCCTTTGCTGCAAAATCGCCTCGGATTGGTTGAGCTAACGCTGTTCAGTGATTTTACCCGTGGTCAATTCGTCAGTGGTGCTGATGTGCCGCGTATGCCGCCGTTGCGTTTTGGTTTTCAGCTAGACCACATTCAGGAGGAATGGAATACCAATCTCCGCTTGACGCGAGGAGAAGATCAGACTCATGCCGGTGACAACGACACACCAACCACTGGCTATATGCTGCTTAGCCTAGCTACACAATATCAAATACTAGATGTTCATGGTGCTGATGTGATGGTATTCGCCAAAGCTAATAATTTGCTGAATGAGAACATCCGTAATTCCACCTCATATCTGCGAAACTTTGCACCTGAAGCAGGGCGTGGTGCAGAAATCGGCTTCAGAGTGAATTATTAAAGTTCTGTTGTTATCTTATGGGTATCCGATCAGGGCAATCGCGCTATGTAGCCGTAGCACTAAAAAGCAATTTGAACCGGTAGTCATCATTTAAACAAGCCCTGAACTTACGGCGTTTTAGGCTATCTTTGGTTGGAGCATTATTTCTAAGTAAATTAAGTGCCATCCGG
>CAJAVP010000083.1 GCA_903945375.1 uncultured Methylococcaceae bacterium
CTTGGCTGATGTCGATGGTTTAGGGGCTATCACTTATCAATGGTTAGCCAGTGGTGTGGCGATTGATGGTGCAAATGCCGATACGCTGACGTTAACGCAAGCGACGGTTGGCAAGCGTATCAGTGTTATGGGCAGTTACACGGATGCAACAGGCGTTTTAGAATCGAAAACCAGTGTCACAACGACTGCTGTCGTCAATAGCAACGATTTGCCCGCCGGAGCTGTTGCTATTGCGGGCACGGCAAAACAAGGCGAGGTCTTAACGGCAAGTAACACGCTGACTGATGCTGATGGTTTGGGGGTTATCACTTATCAATGGTTGGCGAATGGTGTCGCTATCAGCGGTGCGACGGCTGATACCTTGAGTTTAACCCAAGCAAGCGTTGGTAAGCTCATTAGTGTTACCGCCAGTTATACGGATGCAACGGGGGTTTTAGAATCAAAAACCAGTCTTGCAACGGCAGCGGTCACCAATATCAACGATTTGCCCACCGGTGCCGTTGCTATTGCTGGCACTGCAAAGCAAGGTGAAGTCTTAACGGCAAGTAACACGTTGAGCGATGCCGATGGTTTGGGGGCAATCACTTATCAATGGTTGGCGAATGGTGTGGCGATCAGTGGCGCAACTGCAGAGACATTGACGTTAACCCAAGCAAGCATTGCTAAAGCTATCAGTGTTACGGCGAGTTATACGGATGCAACCGGTGTTTTAGAATCCAAAACCAGTGTTGCGACGGCTGCCGTTGCCAACACGAATGATTTGCCCGCCGGTTCTGTTGCTATTGCTGGCACAGCAAAACAAGGTGGAGTCTTAACGGCAAGTAACACGCTGACCGATGCCGATGGTTTAGGCTCAATCACTTATCAATGGCTAGCCAATGGCATAGTGATTGACGGCGCCACAACAAATACACTGAACTTAACACAAGCGTCCGTTGGTAAAACCATTAGCGTCACCGCAAGTTATACGGATGCAACCGGTGTCATAGAATCAAAAACCAGTGTTGCGACAGCCGCCGTAGCCAACACGAATGATTTGCCCACGGGTTCTGTTGTCATCACGGGCACTGCAAAGCAAGGTGCAGCATTAACCGCAACAAACACACTTGCCGATGCCGATGGTTTAGGCGCGATCACTTATCAATGGTTAGCCAATGGCGTAGCGATTGACAGCGCAACAACAAATACGCTGAATTTAACGCAAGCGTCCGTTGGTAAAGCCATTAGCGTCACGGCAAGTTATACGGATGCAACCGGTGTCATAGAATCAAAAGCCAGTGTTGCGACTGCTGCCGTTGCTAATATCAATGATTTACCCACGGGTTCTGTAGTCATCAGTGGTGCGGCAACGCAGGGTGTTACATTAACTGCCAGCAATACCTTGAGTGATGCCGATGGTTTGGGCGGTATCACCTACCAATGGTTTGCCAATCATATCGCTGTCGGTACGGGGACTCAGTACCGCTTATCTCAAGCGGATGTGAAGAAAGTTATTACGGTTACGGCCAGTTATACTGATGGTTTTAGCGCGTTGGAAAATGTTAGCAGCCGCGCAACCGCTGCTGTTAAGAACATTAATGACCAACCTAGCGGTTCAGTGAGCTTGAGTGACACCTCGCCCCAATTGTGGCAAACGATAACGGCCTCGAATACCTTAAAAGATTTGGATGGTGTCGGTGCGGTTGCTTACACCTGGATAAGCAGTGCAACTGTTGTGGGGAAAGGCGCTCAATACACGCCTCAAATCAGTGATATTGGTAATACGTTGAGTGTTACGGCGCGTTATACGGATGGATTTGGTCAACCAGAAAGTGTTAGCAGCACTAGCAGTGCTGCCGTTGCGCCGTTAACCGCTGCTTTTATCGTTGACAAAGGTGATACCTCAACCAGCGAGAGTGGGGATACTGCTACGATTAGCGTTAAGTTGGCCACCGCGCCGACTCGCGAGGTCAGCGTGAAATTTAGTAGTAGTGATACCAGTGAAGGTGTTTTGTCTAATTCAAGTTTAACGTTTAATTCCAGTAATTGGTTTACGCCACAGACGGTTCTTGTCACTGGACAGAACGATTATTTAAACGATGGTACTCAACCTGTTGTAATTTCGGTGGCGGTAGATAGTACGGATGTTAACTATCGCCAATTACGAATTGCCCCCATTAAATTGACCAATGCAGAAGATGTTACCACTCAGATCGATGACCGTATTCCAGTAGGAACGGCACGAGATGTACCGTTAAAAATTTACGGTGATGCGATTGTTGATCCTTTGAAAATCGATAAAAACACTCACTTGTTTGACACGACAGGCAGTAAACCGGTCAATGATGTTCTCCATGGCTTAGATGGCAACGACACGATTTATGGCGGTAATCTACAAGATGATTTGTCCGGTGGTATTGGCAATGACATGCTGTCAGGTGAAAATGATGAAGATCATCTGTATGGTCAAGACGGTAATGACACTTTATATGGCGGAGAAGGCATTGATACGCTCGAAGGTGGCGTGGGTAATGATGTGCTTAATTGCAGTGATGGCGATTTAAAAGCCGATATCATGATAGGTGGCGCGGGCGATGATACCTATTATTTAGGGATTAATGCTGAAGATATCATTACCGATAAGGGCTTAAGCACCGATGTCGATACCGTAATCATGCCGTATCAAGTCACGTCTTACACCTTGCCCAACGGTATTGAAAATGGGGCGATTACGAAAGGCTCTAGCCGCAGCAGTTTAACGGGTAATAATAGCAACAACGCTTTAACCGGTAATGATGGTGTTAATTTGCTAAGCGGTGAGAAGGGGAATGATTCGCTGATTGGTGGTTTAGGTAATGATACCTTGAGCGGTGGATCGGGCAAAGATAGCTTTGTGTTTGACGCTGCCCTCAAGAGCAATCTCGATAAAGTTACGGACTTTAATCCCGCTGATGACCAGATTGTTTTAGACAATCAAATTTTTGCACAACTAACCCAAGCAGGTAACTTAAACGCTGCACAGTTTGTTACAGGCGCAACAGCACGCGATAGTGATGATTTTGTTATTTATAACCCTATCAACGGTGCATTAAGCTACGATGCTGATGGAAGTGGTGCAGGTCAAGGTGTTCAAATTGTGCAGCTAGGCGTTAATTTGGCGATAACCAGCGCGGATTTTGTGGTGATTTAACATACCCGCAGAGTTAGTTTACTGCACAGTAAGCTGAGATGTCAGAACCCATACGCATCAAGCTAAGCGCAGCCAGTCTGAGCGGCATCACGTGTGGAGTGCAGCTTTACGTTAGTAGCCGCATTTAATAACAAAAATCGCTATACTTGCGCTAAGTCAGTATGGCGATTATCTGCCTAATTTATAACCAATTGCCTGCCAAAATAAAAGGCGACCAGTAGAATGGATTTTCCAAGTCCTTTTGTTTTAACAAGAGTAACTGAGCTTGGCGCAAGGCTTGCACTTTGCTCGTACTAGGCTCTGATAATCTTTTATAAAACGCCGCCATTAATTGGGAAGCGGCCTCATCGGATACCGGCCATAAACTGCCCATCGCACTGCGAACTTTGGCTTTTAATGCAATGCCGCTTAAACCCAAAGGCGCACGATCATCACCTTCAGCGGTTTGACAAGCACTCAAGGTGAGCAGCTCTAACGGCTGTTTTGTAAACTTTTCTGATTTTAATAAGCTTTCCAAGTCGTTGATATTAATAACGCCGTCGTAAGCCATAATAAAGCTGGTATCAGCGGTTTTACCAAATACCCCGTGTGAAGCGATATGAACAACGGTATACGCTTCTTTGCCGATTTGGTTTTTGAATTGATCAACCGTAAAGCCATCGTTCATAATCATAGTATTGGGCATTGCCTTCGTTAACTTACCAATCTCTATCGCAACGCCCGGTAAACTGAGCTGTTCTTTGATTTGCTGGCGGAAAACCGGCTCTTTTAGTAAGCGCTCAACATCGCGCTCCAGCTCAATTTTTCTAGCTTGATCAGTGACAGGATTTGCCTCGTCGTTATTCATAGGCAACGCGCGACTGACAGGCGTATTATCTTTGGTGAGATTAAAACCTCTGCTTTCAGCACCGCCTGCCATTGCGCGTAAAAATGCAGGTGGCAAATGTTCTACAACTGAGCCAGCTTCACTCATACCTGCGAGTAATGCTTTAACGCCATGCTGTTGAATTGGCGTAGGTTCTATTAGCGTTAAGCCCGGTGAAACCGCTAAGGCATAATCTTCTATTAAATAGCGTTTGCCGTTATACAACGCAGCAGGGGGAATTAAGCGCAAAGCCCCATCGGGAACCATGACTAAGGTTTCAATCTGCTGCTGGTGTAGCCACGATTCGCTCGGTTCAATCAGCCATTGATAAAGTTGTTGAGCAAGCATTTTGATATCGTCTTGACCATTACGCAAACTGTGCGCGAATTGTTTGGCGACACCTTGAACCAGATTCGAGCCGACCGGTTGACTAAATTGACGTATTTCCTTGCCAATACTGACCAATACCTCCAAACGATCAGGCAGCATCACCGGATAAATAATCGCCGTTTTAGGTTCAACCGCTTCCAATAATGCCTGATTACTCCGGTGGACAGCACAGCGACCGCCCATAAAATCTTCCAGTTCCGATTGCTTAATCCGCTCGACTGTTTCACGCGCTTGTCGAAGGCGTTGCTGTTGTTTGTCACCGCTGGCTTGACGCGCTTGTGTTAAGAGTAAATCGGCAAGTCCAAGATAGACGGGCTCTAAAAGCTCACGGAATGAAGAGCGTCCGTTGTGGTATTCAACGGGAATGTCTGACCGTATGGCTTCAATATGATCGACAGCATGTTGGTACGCGACAATGGCCTCATTGTCCTGCTGTTGTTGGCGGAATAAACGAGCGTGTCGCCATTCCAGATTCAAAAGCAGATCATGAGCATCAATACGCTGCGCGACCTCAAGCGCTTGGCGGTTTAAATTTGCTGCCTCTGTAAAGCGAGCTTGATTTTCGTACAATTGCGCTAAGCCCTCTAAGCTTTCCGCCAATAAACGCGGCTGCGAGCCCACTGTTTGTCGCGCTTGTTCAAAGCTGTTATACGCGAGTTGTAAGCCGTTGCGTCCTAATTGTTGCGCTTGACTACCTATGTTGAGGAAATATCGCGCAGATTCATCAGCATTGAATGTCGCAACGACACGTTTATACAGGTCTTGTAAACGGGATAAACGCTGTTCTTCAGGTAAAAAAGCGGCTTGCCCTAATTGGATGCCCAGCGTTAATCGTGGGTCGTTAGCGGCAAGCGTTAACGCTTGGGTATAAAGAGAGTTGGCCTCTTGCACATTTCCGCGTTGACTTTGAAGTTCTGCTAAAGTCGCCGCCCATTGGGCGCGTTCTTTAGGGCTACCGATTTTTAAATCTAAGGCTTGGCGTAATAAGCCGTCCGCTTTATCAAAATGGCGCATTTGATAATGGGTCGTGCCCAAATAACCGAAAGTCTGTGCCTGCTGCTCGGCGGTAACGGCGGTTTGTTGTGCCGATGCGAAATCATCTAGGGCTAAAAAAAACTGGCTTTGCTGTAAATGTGATTTTGCCTGACTTAAATAATTGTCAAAACCTAATTCTGTGCCCCAAACATGCTGGCTGAGACTATAAAAAAACAAAAAAACCAAACGCCAAATCATGAAAGTCTCCTGTGTGAGCGCGTGTTGTAGACCTTAGAATAAATCCCAGCGAGCTTGAAAATGAATGCCGTTATCTTGTAAGTCGCCTTTTTGCAAGGGTTTATCTTTATGTAACGCGTAGCCATAATAAAAATTAACACTGACGGGTTTGAACATCCATTCAAAACCTGCGCCGACCGAATAAAGTTCATCAGCAGCCTCACCATGATTCCAAGCTCTACCGTAATCCACAAAAGGAATGAGCGTCAGCCGATGCCTTGCATTGGTCTCGTTACCGCCCAATAAGGGGTAATGAAATTCGGTGGAGACACTAACACCTTGATCGCGCACCAGTTGGTTTTCGCGATAACCGCGCACCGTGTACAAACCACCCACCGCCATGCGCTCTAAGGGTAACAACGGCTCATTACTCAACTGTGCATTGCCGCGTACCACCAACTGACTGCCATTATCCAGGATACGCCACGCATATTGCGCTTGACCTAACCACGCAAAAAACTCACTGTCTGGATCATTACCGCTTTTGACCGTTTGGACTTGTTCTGATGTTGCCCCTAAGGCATTCATGCCAACACTAAATGTTGAACGAAAGGCCACAGCGTGATTATCCCAGCGTTGACTATAATCCTGAAACAACCGCCAGACGGTTGCTTGATTATGTCCTGTGCTATCACCGGCAACAAAAGAAAACGGTTTGCCGAGTAAAAAAGTTTCATTTTCACGTACTGCCAACATCACGCCGACATTTAAGTGTTGACGTAAGGTGTTAAGTAACGGATAGCTAACACCACCTTCTAAGCTGTGCACGAGGCTGGTAATTTGGATATTTTTGATAGCTGACTCTAGCACCATCGAGTCGCCTTCATCAAAATGAAAAAATGCCAACAGCCCCGAATCGGTTAAAGGCAGACTGAAACCGCCAGCATAACGATCAGAACCCTCGCTGGTGATATAAGTAAAATCTAAAGCATCGCCTAAACCGGTTAGATTGCGTAGTTGCCCATTGACACCAAACGCTTCCGCACCGATGGACGGCGGACGTTGGTTGTTACCCAGCAAGCTAAGTTGATAAGGCTTCGCACGGGTAACATCAACATCCAAAATACTATGACCTGGGGTAGTGCCAGGCAAAATACGACCATTCATGCGACTGATGAGGGGGTCAGCTAATAACAGCTGATAATTATCTTGTAGCGTTTGTAAATTAAAGACTTGATTGGGATCGTTTAATAGGCGATTGCGGACATAACCTTCACGTAAACGCCCGAGTCCTTTGAGGTGAATTTCATCAATATGCCCTTCTATCACTTGGATTTGTAGCTCGCCGTTTTGAATGGCATCCGCTGCAATAACCGCACCTGAATTGATATACCCCCGATCAATATAATAATGTGTCAACTGCTGCCTTAATTGCTCTATTTCATCAACCGTGACTTCACGCTGCTCGTATGGACTAAGCAATGCGCGTAAATCTTGGAGAGGTATAACGGTATTACCCGTTACGTTAATCTGTTTGATGAACAAGCGACGAGAGTGCATTTGCGGCGTGGTAGCTTCGGGAACGGGCGGTAAACTAAAATCTTCGGGGGCTGATTTAGGTGTGTAAACCGGCGACAGTAGTTGACGCGCACTAGGTCGATCCATCACTTCAGCACCTCCAACACCCCAAGCGGATTGCCAGCATACAGTAGCGCACAGTGATACGAGGCAACCTATGCGTAACGACTGTTTAATGGTTCTCGGGGAACTGACACCGTTGCAGAGAAATGAGCTTGGCATAGCGATGATTCCTTCTAAAAAACTAGGTCGATAACGTGCAGGGGCATGCAATCGTTCGCTAGGGATTGTAGTGAGTCATTAAATATTGTCAATTCTAAATGACAAACATGGTTTTCAGTTGTTTATTATGGCGACCAATATAAAGCGGGACATAGGATTAAGCTGTTCATGGTTTGTCACCTCACCACGAACGACTTAACTTATCCCTCCTTAAGTGAAATTTGCAAAGCCATACAGAAACTCAGCAATTCTCATTATGGACTCTTTTCCGTAACTTAATGGCAGTGAGGCTTTGCCTGCAAGCAAGCAGAGCTTGCATTACTTTCCATAATGAGAATTGCTGACGTCACTCCCACTGCGCTACACACTGTTAAAAGACTTATGAATACCTAATTTACATTGTTTTTACGCAAGCACTTAACGATTACCGGTAGCAAATTCAGTGCTATTTACTTACAATACGCGCACTTTTTTCTCAATTCATTCAAGGCTCGCGGGTTTAAATGTCAAGCTATTTGGCTATTTTATTCATGTACGAGCTACGTAATCATCAGGTCTTATGGAACATAATAATCTTATCTTAGGTATCCCCAACTTCACTTATGCCGACTTATACCACCCTACTCGTTTAAATGACTTAACCACCACATTTGATGCCTCAGTCGCACAGCATGATCCCGATCTATTCCGTCAGTTTAGTGATTTTCGCCAAAATCAAGGCGCTGGCGTTACGCCCGAGCAACACTCTGAGCTACTCGTCAATATGGCGCCTTATGTTGGAACCTTTGTCGCCAAATTGTTCAATGTCAGTCACGCGCATGAGGCCCAAAAACAAACTATTCAAGATGATATCGCCAGCATCTTTACTTACAAAAATGAAGTGGTTGAAAAATTAAGCGTGATCTTTAAGGGTCAAGACAGCGCCGCTTGGGATATCGAAACGCTCAACCGACGCTTTAATTTGCTCATTGCTGCTGGCTTTGCCGAAGCCGATGCCGACACTGATGCCGAACGCCGTGTCGCTAAAGCCGGTGCGGCGGTGGGTTTATTGTCCGCGCATTACAAATTACTCGCCAAAAATAAAACCAGTGATTATCACCAAGCGGATACCGATGCAGAGGCATTACGCAATCGTTTAAATACCCACTCCGCTGCTGCCGCAGAACTTAGTGAAATACTCGCATTAGCCACACCGGCTGAGTTTATCGCGGGGTTAATGGACATCGTACTGCGCTGGAGTTTTGTTGCCGCACAAGATGAAGCCATAACAGGCACTTGGTTAAGTTTTAAATTCCCCGAAAAACGTGATTTTGATTATTTAGTCGAACACAACACCCTAGACCGTGGTGAATTTAACGTGTGGATGGGAACGGAAGAAAAACGCCGTCGACGCGATGGCTTTAAATTGACCGACACCCGCTACACGCAACGCCAAGTGCTTTCTGAAGTCAATCACTGCATTTATTGTCATGAGCGCGATACCGATTCTTGCTCAAAGGGTATGCGGAATAAAAAAACCGATATTTTTAAAGTCGATCCGTTAGGTGAAACCACGATTGGTTGTCCGTTAGATGAAAAAATCTCGGAAATGCACTTAGTCAAACGGCGCGGCGATAATATCGGTGCTTTGGCAATCATTATTGTCGATAATCCAATGTGTCCAGGTACAGGGCATCGTATCTGCAATGAATGTATGAAAGGCTGTATTTACCAAAAAACCGATCCGGTCAATATCCCAGAAATTGAAACCAATGTCTTGACCGATGTATTGTTTATGCCCTACGGTTTTGAAATTTACAGCTTACTCACCCGCTGGAATCCGTTGAATATTAAACGTCCGCAGATGCTGCCTTATAACGGCAAAAATGCACTGGTCGTAGGTTTAGGGCCAGCCGGCTATACCATGAGTCATTACCTCTTAAACGAAGGTTTTGCCGTGGTGGGTATTGACGGCTTAAAGCTCGAACCGCTACCGGCAGAATTAACCGGTAAAGAGGCTCAATGTCCTGAGCCAATTGCCGATTTTAGCGCACTATACGAAGCCTTAGACAAACGTGTCCTCGCGGGTTTTGGTGGCGTTGCCGAATATGGCATTACGGTGCGTTGGGATAAAAACTTCCTTAAAGTGATTTATTTAACGCTACAAAGACGCGCCGCTTTCAAAAGTTATGGCGGTATCCGTTTTGGCGGCACATTAACGATTGAAGATGCCTGGGCAATGGGCTTCGATCATATTTGTATCGCTACGGGTGCGGGTAAACCTACAGTCATTGATCTAAAAAATAACTTGATGCGCGGCATCCGCAAAGCCTCAGATTTCTTAATGGCCTTGCAACTCACTGGCGCGGCTAAATCCACGTCCTTGGCCAACCTGCAAGTCCGATTACCCGCAGGTGTTATTGGTGGCGGCTTAACCGCCGTTGATACCGCCACTGAATTAATGGCTTACTATCCCGTGCAAGTTGAAAAAATCTTGCATCGCTATGAAATTTTAAGTGCCCGTTATGGCGAAGCAAGCGTTCGCAAACGCTACGACCCCGAAGAAACGCTGATACTCGATGAGTTTTTGGCACACGGCAAAGCCATTCGCGCCGAACGTGAACGCGCCCATGTTGCTGGCGAGCTCGCTAATTTTCAGCCTCTGCTTAATGTTTGGGGCGGTGTCACGCTGTTTTATCGCAAAGGCATTAACGATGCGCCCGCTTACCGTCAAAATCACGAAGAAATTGCCAAAGCTCTGGAAGAGGGCATTGCCTTAGCCGAAGGCATGAGTCCTACCGCTGCGAGTGCTGATGAATTTGGTCATTTGCAAGCCGTTCAGTTTGATAAATTAAACCTAGACCAAGGGCGCTGGCAATCCTCTGGTCAAACCATTGATATTCCCTTACGCAGCTTGTACATTGCCGCTGGTACTTCGCCTAACACAATTTATCAAAGCGAATATCCCGATACGTTTGTCATGGACAAGCAGTTCTTCCAACGCCACGAGCCAGAATACTCTGCAAACGGTTTGACATTAGTTCCCATGAGTGATGCAACCAAACCCAAATTAGGCAAACCTGCACCTCTCACCTCTTACCAAAAAGACGGCAAATACATCAGTTTTTATGGCGATAATCATCCGGTTTACGCCGGTAACGTGGTCAAAGCGATGGCGAGTGCTAAACACGGCTATCCTTATGTCGTCAATTTATTTGCCAACGAACTGGCTCAACTCAATCCCGCAGAACAAGAAACTCGAAATGCGGCACTGAGTCAATTTTTTGCCAAACTTGACGAAGCCTTTACTGCCTCTATCGTTGCGATTAACCGATTAACGCCGACCATTATCGAAGTTGTCGTTAAAGCACCCTTAGCCGCCGAAAAATTCCACCCCGGTCAATTTTATCGCGTACAAAATTTTGAAAGCCATGCACCAGTCGTTGAAGGTACGGTAATGGCTTGTGAAGGTTTGGCGCTAACCGGTGCAGAAGTCAATAAAGAGCAAGGCACTATTTCGTTGATTGCCTTAGAAATGGGCTCTTCCTCGCGCTTATGTGCCACCTGGAATATCGGCGATCAATTAGTGATTATGGGCGTGACCGGCACACCTACCGAAATTCCTACTGGCAAAAATGTCTTATTGATTGGTGGCGGCTTAGGTAACGCCGTGTTGTTTTCTATTGGAAAAGCCTTACGTGCAGCAGGCAATAAAGTCATTTATTTTGCCGGTTATAAGTTTGGACAAGATGTTTTTAAAACCGAAGACATTGAAGCCGCATCAGACATTATTATTTGGTCGGTCGATAAAACCTCACCTGACGTGACCGCCTTACCTACCACACGCCCACAAGATAAAACCTTTGTGGGTAATATTCTCGAATCCATGCTGGCTTATGCCCAAGGTCAATTCGGCGAGCAGCCTATTTTGTTGAATGAAGTTGATCATTTAGTGGTTATCGGCTCCGACCGTATGATGGCAGCCGTTAAAGAAGCACGGTTCAATGTCTTAAAACCTTATTTGACTAAAGTTCAGCACGCGATTGGCTCGATCAATTCGCCCATGCAGTGCATGATGAAAGGCATTTGCGCTCAATGCTTATGTAAGCATGTCGACGTTCAAACCGGAAAAGAATATTTTGTCTACTCCTGCTTCAACCAAGATCAGGAATTGGATCAAGTGGATTTCCCGCATTTGAATGCCCGCTTACGTCAAAATACCGTACAAGAAAAATTATCTAACCTCTGGCTCGATTATCTCTTAGCAAAACAAGCCGAGGGGACTGCCTAAACCACCGATACCTCACTATAATTCTATTTAATCTTGATTATTAAGGAGTTTTTCCCATGAAAATACCATCGATTACCGGTCTACTTGCTATCGCGACAGTCTCTTTATTGGTCGTAGGTTGCGCGTCTGAACGTCCCGTGCAATCCGTACCACAAGCTGCACCTATCATTTCAGGCGAGCAAATGCTCAGAGACAGCCAAGCGATGGCACATTTAAATGAGCGTTGGAAAAGTGGCAAACAAATGGTCGATCGTGGCAATGCCTTAATTCGCGAAGGCCAAACCAAAATCGATGAAGGTAACCGACTGGTTGATGAAGGCACAAAAATTGTCAACGAAAGCACTGAAAGCTATAAAAATATCAAGCAGTAAACAGCAATGTTGGGTTGCCTGCTGTTTGGCAACCTAACACCTCATCGCTAAAATGTTGGGTTGCAAACAGCACAGCCCAACTTAGGTTGCTACGGTGCGAGTAAAAAACATTGTCAACCAAGCAGCTAAGAGTTAGCGCCTTAACGCTCACTGGTGGATGGAGCTATCGCTTATTCGCTCTACGCGACTATGTCACGGTTATTTTATACGTTAAAGTAACCCCATAAATTCATCAATGGTCAATAAATTTAATTTTGGAAGTTCTATTGTTTTCAAACAATTAAAATGTTTATCATTGCTTACTAAATAGTCGGTGTTGCCAGCAATTGCACAATCGACAAACTTGTTATCGTCTTTATCTATATCAATAAAATTCCATGTAACTATTCAGACACCTTCCTAAATAAATGAGGTAGCGAATCCCTGCCGGAATGACGACTTAATCGCCATAATTTTAGAGAGGGGGGAATAATTACAAAAATTCGCACAGTTTCACGAACCGTATGGGTTAATGAATAATTGTATATTCTAATTTGAAAATCTTGCGAATAAGGTCTCATTTTAATCTCTATGACATGTTAAATTGACATCAATTGAAACCGCTATATGAATACATTGAATCTATGATAAATAAAAAATATAAAAAAATAATATATACTATTTTGATATTTTTTTTATTGCTTAATATAAGCACAGTAAGCGCTATTGAATTAGAACCAATAATATTGCAATTAAAGTGGAAGCATCAATTTCAGTTTGCTGGTTATTATGCGGCCAAAGAAAAAGGTTTTTACACGGACGCTGGACTAGATGTCACTATTGTTGAGGCAGCACCTGGAATAGATACTGTACAAGAAGTTGTTGCGGGGCGGGCACAATTTGGCGTAGGTACCAGCGAGCTAATCTTAAATCGCTATCGCGGTGATGAGGTTATTATACTAGGCGTTATTTTTCAGCATTCGCCTTTGAGTTTGATTACCCTAACCCAATCAGGAATTGATAACATCCACGAATTAGCGGGTCGAAAGGTAATGATCGAGCCAGGTTCATCAGAGTTATTTGCCTATTTATTTCAAGAAGGTTTTACGCAAAAAGCTTTCGATTTGGAACATCATAGTCTGGATATAAGCGATTTATTGTCCGGCAAAATAAATGCAATGTCGGTATATGTTACTGACGAACTTTATCTGCTTAATCAGCACCATCAATCTTATAATCAATTTAGCCCACGGATGAGCGGCATCGATTTTTATGGCGATAACTTTTTCACCTTAGCAACCGAATTGGAACAGCATCCACAAAGGGTAAAAGCATTTAGGGAAGCTACTTTACGTGGATGGCGTTACGCGATGCAAAATCAAGATGAAATTGCCCTGCTTATTTATGATCACTATTCAAAACGGCACAGCTTAGGACATTTGCAGTTTGAAGCCGAATCAATGCACGAGTTGATGCAGCCAGAGTTAATAGATCCAGGTTATATGAATGAAGGTCGATGGCAACATATTGCAAAAACTTATTATCAACTAGGATTATTGCCGGAAAACTTTAATGTTGAAGCAATGTTGTATTTTCCAGATAGTGAACTTGATCTTAAAAAACTTCAAAAGACGCTTTATTACACGGCTGGCGTTTTATCGGTAGTCACATTGTTTTTTTTGATTTTATTTCACTTCTATCGCTTGGCACTGATTAATGAGGCTAGGCTAAAAACTATGTTTGACCACACGCCGCTAAGTTTGATTGTGTTGGATAATAAAAACAGAATTCGAAGCTGGAACGTAGAAGCGGAAAAAACATTTCTCTGGCGTACTGATGATATTGTTGGGAAAAATATTACAACAATAATACCTACTGAAATCCATCCAAGCATTGAAAAAATATTGGCTACTGTACATAACGAACATAGGATTGTTTGTAATGAAAATATTAATGTTAAGAAAGATGGCACTGAAATCCTGTGCGAATGGCTGAACGCGCCTTTTAAAGACAAATACGATAGCTCAAGTTTTGTTATTTGTATGGCTCGCGATATAACAGAAGAAAAACAATTAAAACAAAATCTTGAGAAAGCCGCTCATTACGATAGTTTGACAGCAATACCCAACCGGGCGTTAATTTTAAATAATTTAAAACAAGCCTTGGTGATTGCTTCTCGTCAAAGAAATAAATTAGCGATTCTGTTTCTCGACTTAAATGGCTTTAAGGCGGTTAATGATGATTTAGGGCATGAAGCGGGTGATCTATTATTGATAAGTGTTGCACAACGGCTTCCACTAGCTATCCGTGAAAGTGATTATATTGGAAGGCTTGGTGGGGATGAGTTTTTAATTATTCTGCAAGACGTTGGATCACTTGAAAATGCACAAAAGATTGCCAGTAATATAATGGAGATAACCAATCAGCCTTGTATGATTAAAAATCAATCTATTACTATTAGTGTAAGCATTGGCATTAGCCTTTATCCAGATGATGCAACTGAAATTAATGCGCTAATTCACAATGCCGATCTTCGGATGTATCAAGCTAAGCAATCGTAATCGTTTAGCCCCCTGTAAAAATGGGCGGCTTGTTCCCAAGTTAGAGTCTCATTGTGTAATCGATTAGCCCCCCAGGGCAATCGCGCTATGTAGCCGTAGCACTAAAAAGCAATTTGAACCGGTAGCCATCATTTAAACAAGCCCTGAACTTACGGCGTTTTAGGCTATCTTTGGTTGGACTATTATTTCTAAGTAAATTAAGTGCCATCCGGC
>CAJAVP010000084.1 GCA_903945375.1 uncultured Methylococcaceae bacterium
CCGAACTATTGGCCAGCGATTTGCTGCATATCGATGAAACTGCCTGGAAAGAAGCCGGCAAGCTCGTTTGGCTATGGGCTTTTGTCAGTACCTATACCGTGGTTTACCAAATCGGTAAGCGCCATCGCTTGGTCGTGCAACACCTATTGGGGAACCTCTTCAATGGCTTTATCATGACGGACGGCTTCAGCGTTTACCGCATTTTCCCCAAACGGTTGCGCTGTTGGGCGCATTTGATCCGCAAAGCCCGGGCACTTCATCAAAGCTTAGACCTTGATGCCCAAGACTTTGGAAGTAATTTATTGCTGGTACTGACGCTGCTGATGCGTAACATCTATCAGCTGCGCGAAGACCCCTGCGATGCTGAAATACTACGCGAAATACACCAAACCTCGGCACGCGAAGATTGTCGCAAACTCGCCCATGAGTTCCTCAATGATTGGGATGCCATCGTGCGCGTGGTTGAAACGCCAACCCACCCATTGACCAATAATACCGCCGAGCGCAGCTTGCGGCACTGGGTTATTGTGCGTAAAGTCACCTTCGGCTCGCGCCATGAACAAGGCAGTCGTGTCGTTGCTCTACTTGCGAGCGTCATAGGTTCTGCTCGTTTAAGGCAAGTCAACCCTTGGTCGTTTATCGCCCAAGCTGTTGCAAACCGTCGTAAAAACTTGGCTGTGCCGGTATTGACTATGCTGGCTTGATGTTATGGGGGGGGGGGTAAACGATTACTAGTTCTTCCAATCCGTCATTCCGGCATGGATTGCCGGAGTCGTCAGACCGCGTTAGCGAATCCAGATCACAGGGATGTGAAAACACCAATTATTACCCGCCTTGGCTTTTGGATTCCGGCAATCCATGCCGGAATGACTAGCATAAGAACATTTGTGTATAACAATGAGACCCTGGCTTGGGAACAAACCGCCCATTTTTACAGGGGGGCTAAACGATTACCGCTCGGATTGTTAAGCAACAGGGGGAGTTTAACGACCTTGTGAGGATTATTTGTTCAAGGATAGTATATTTGCTTGTAAAAAAAAGCGGATTTACCTATCCTTAGCCGCGTTTATTATCATCAGGAGAATTACAAATGCGTGTTGAAGAGTTAATGACTTCAAAAGTGTTCACGGTCGAGCAACACGACTTAATAGATCGGGTTTTTTTCTTAATCCACTACGAAAAAATTAGGCATGTGCCCGTTGTTGAAAAAGGTAAGGTCATCGGGATTGTTTCCGATAGGGATTTATATAAAGCCCTAGGGCCAAAAACAAATTCCAGTGCCATTGAATCCGGTACGGCAAGCACATTGCACGTTGTACCTAAAAAAGTGCAACACATTATGCACCGAGGTGTTTTAACGGTTAACCGAGACACGTACGCCTCAGAAGCCGCCGCAATTATGGCTAACAACAGAGTCGGCGCGTTGCCCGTTGTTGATAAAGACAACCGATTGGTTGGTATTATTTCATCCACTGATATTTTGAGAGTGTTCTCAAAAGTTGAAAAAGCCAGCGAGAAGCGTGAAAAAAGAATTGTCGAAGGCGTAAGCCACAGCTAGCTAAATCGCACTCACTACAAACAAGTTATAACCGTTTGATATATCAATAAAAAAGCCCTTTCAAAGGGCTTTTTTTGCGTCCTCGCCGTATAGCCAATGATTTCCGAATTTGTAAATTTTTTACTCCATATCAGGAATAAGTTTACTTTATAAAAAAAATGATTAAACTATTTTTCAGGAAATAACAGAACGTACTATGCTTTTCCCTTAGTATTATTCCGTTGTCGACTTTAACGACGCACTCACCGATCAAGCCCCATTAATTTTTAAATTAAAAACTTTGCTAATTGTAAGTTAGCAACAAACGTTTTTAACAACTAACTTGATGTATTTGAACTAAAAATATCCCCCTATTAAGATATTTTCCCGTTTGTGCTTCGACAGACTACACATCACTAATAAATTTTATCTAAGGTATTTGTACAATGAATGATAGCCCAAAGTTTATAAAAACCGGTATCGATGGTTTCGATGAAATTTTACATGGTGGTTTAACAGAATCACGCGCCTACTTAGTAAGAGGAGGCCCTGGCTGTGGAAAAACGACTATGGGCATGCATTTTTTAACAGCAGGTCTTCAACCTAATCAACGTGTTCTTTACATAACACTGCAAGAGCCAGTGGTCACATTACGTCAAAATGCTGCGCGTCAAGGCTTCAAATTAGATGATGTCGACTTCTTAGACTTAAGTCCAAGCTCGGCCGTCTTCTCAGAAAATCAAGGCTATGACATTTTTTCGTCATCAGAAATTGAACGTGAACCTATTACCTCAAAAATCGTAGAGGCTTTCTTAGCCGTTAAACCAACACGGGTTTTTGTTGATCCTGCCACGCAGTTTCGTTATTTATCTAGTGATCTGTATCAATATCGCTTGCAGGTGCTGTCCTTTTTAAGATTTATGACCGAACAAGGGGCGACTGTTTTGTTCACCTCCGAGGGTAGTCAAGAAGCACCCGATGAAGATTTGCAGTTTATGGCTGATGGGGTTATCCAGTTGGAGAATACCGCCACGGGACGTTATATCAGTATCAGCAAATTACGCGGCTCTGATTTTAAAAGCGGTCGGCACACGATGCGCTTAACATCTAAAGGAACGGAGGTCTTTGTCCGTTTGATGCCCCAGAATATAAGAAAAGAATTTACTGCTGAAGTCATTCCGTCAGGTGTCCCTGAGTTAGACGAAATGCTTAACGGTGGCTTAGAAAGAGGCACCGTAACCATTCTAACTGGCCCTACGGGAGTGGGTAAAACAACCCTAGGTTACCAGTTTATGAAAGAATGCGCGGGACGTGGTGAGCGCTCGGTCGTTTATTCCTTCGAGGAAGAGGTCGAGATCATGTTAGGGCGTTGCGATCAAGTCAATATTCCAGCCCGGGCGATGATTGAACGTGAAACCTTACAAGTGGTTAAGGTCGAACCGCTAGAATACACGCCAGATGAATTTGCCTATTTGGTACGTTGTCATGTCGAACAAGAGCACGTCAAGCTGGTTATGATTGATAGTCTGGCGGGTTATAACTTGTCGATGCGCGGTGAAAACTTTGTTACCCATTTGCATTCTTTAATTAAATATCTTCAAAACAGGGGTGTTGCGGTAATTTTAGTCACTGAAACGTCTCAAGTGGTTGGTGACTTTGAAGTTACCGAAGCCGGTGTTAGCTATCTTGCCGATAATGTGATTTTTCTCCGCTACCTTGAAATTAAAGGTGAGTTGAGAAAAGCCATTGGCATTCTCAAAAAACGCTTAAGCAACTTTGAAAAAACGCTAAGAGAATTTGAAATTACTCGTTATGGCATCAAAGTCGGCAAACCATTATTGAACTTACGGGGCATTCTGCGTGGTGTTCCTGAATGGGTCAACGATGAAAACGGCAAATGAACCCCATCGTGCGCCCTAACATCTTAATTATTTGTAAAATTTCCGCCAATTCAACACAGCTTGCCGGCGTTCTTAGTAAACACGGCTTTGAGGTTGAAGAGGCGGATTCAATCGAAGCTTTTGATAGCCATCTGGATAAAAAGGGGCGGTTTGCTTTAGTGTTGCTTGATTTAAGTGGCTTCAATGAGAGCATTTGGCCGCGATGCAGTCAATTATCCAAAGTCAATATCCCTTTTTTAATCATCGCATCACGCGATTTGCTCGGTCTTCGTCAACAATGTAGCCAACATGGTGCGCGGCATGTATTTGTCAAACCGCTGAGAGTTGCTCATCTTCTTGAAACCATCCGCATTATTATCGGCTAGTTAATGGATACAATCCTTATCGCGTTGACCAACAAAGTTAATGCTAAAATGTTGGCGGCTTCCTTATCTCCTTACTATAAAGTCATTTCAGTGAGCCAAGAAGACGATCTGAATCAGTCTTTTGATCTCTGTATCATAGATTGTCCGGTGATCAACAAACGAGGAAAGACGCTATTAAAACTAAAATTAGCGGCTTTTCCTATGCCCTTACCGGCCATTTTGTTGAATAATCGCCAGGACAATATAGCGATAACGAACATTCATCCCTATCTCGATCTGATACTCAGTACACCAATCTCTAATGCAGAATTACATGACCATGTAAAACGCTTGCTTGAGCAACGCTGGTTATCAAAATCCTTAGAAAAGCAAAAAAATCAACTCATTCAACGTGCCCAAACGAATCTGGAGCTTGCCATACAAGCAGCTAATATTGGTTTTTTTGAATGGAACTTAAACACGGGCACTGTTGTTTTTTCGCCTGAATGGAAGCAGCAGATTGGTTATACGGATGACGAGTTACCCAATACCCTAGATGAATGGCATCAGCGTGTGCATCCTGATGATTATGAAACACTATTTGGCTTAATTGCTTCGCTAACGCATGGCGATTCATTTCGCTACACAACAGAATTTAGATTCCGTCACAAAGACAATTCCTATCGCTGGATTCAGCAAATAGCCTGCATTTATAGATCTAACGCTCAGAACGACACCGTGCCGAATGTCTTGGTAGGTGTACATATTGACATCACTGAACGTCGGCTCAGTGAAAATAAATTGCGTATTGCGGCAAAAGTTTTTGACTCCAAGCAAGCCATCATTATAACGGATAGCAAAGGGGTTATTTTGGATGTCAATAGCCGATTTTGTGAAATGAGTGGCTTTGATGCACAAGACGTGATTGGTTATACACCCAAGAAATGGCGATCTAACTTACAAGGCGCAGATTTTTATCAGAAGATGAAAAAAATGCTACAAAATGACCATTATTGGACAGGTGAATTATGGAATTTACACAAAGATGGTACACCATTTAAGGCTCGGTTGAGCATTAGTGCGGTAATCAATGACATCGGACAAATCACTCATTTTATTTGCATTACGACTGACTTAACCGAAGAAAACATGCTTGAGGAAAAATTTAAGCAACTCTCCTTTTTCGATCCTGTAACCGGTTTACCTAACCGCTTATCGCTTGAAGTCCATTACACCCAATTAATGAGCGGCTTCAATGAACAAGGCCACTGTTCCTTACTGATTGTCGATATTGATCATTTTAAATTAATCAATAATTCTCGTGGTCATTATTTTGGCGACGCTGCATTAGAAGAATTTGCCTCACGAATTTCAATGTGTATCGGGAAAAATGATTTTCTTTCCCGATTTAGTGGAGATGAATTTGTCGTATTACGGCACCATCTCGACAATGATGAGTCAGTTGCACTCCATCAAACCGAAGAATTAGCTCAAGCTATTCGTTTAGCGATCAAGTTACCGATTAACTATGCGGGAACTGAGCACTTCGCCACCGCTAGCATTGGGACTTATGTTTTTCGTTGTCATAAAACGGATTCCTTGGAAGAAATTATTAAGCGCACACATATCGCGTTGTCTCGAGCAAAAAAATTAGGTCATGATTCTATTCAGGGCTTTTCCAGCGAGATGAAAGACTCTGTCGCCATGCGAGCGAGTCTTGAAACCGATTTACACCGCGCTTTGCAACGACGAGAATTTGTCTTGTTTTATCAAATACAGGTTGATCAACACGGCATCCCTTTAGGCGCAGAAATTTTATTACGCTGGAAAAACCCAAAAATTGGCATGGTATCCCCTGCTGATTTTATCCCCTTAAGCGAAGATACCGGTCTGATTATTCCTATTGGTGATTGGGTATTGGAAAGTGCCTGCCATCAACTCAAAAAATGGCAAGCATCTAAGCTAACAGAGCACTTAGTGTTAGCGGTTAATGTAAGTCCTAGGCAATTCGTACGCCCTAATTTTATCGATAACGTTAAATATATTTTGACTAAGACAGGTATCAACCCTGAGAGATTAAAGCTTGAAATAACAGAAAGTTTTTTAATTGACGATGTTGAAAAAGCGATTACAAAAATGGCTAACCTAAAAAATTTAGGTGTTAGCTTTTCTTTGGATGATTTTGGTACAGGCTACTCGTCCCTATCGTATTTAAAACGTTTGCCACTGGATCAAATTAAAATTGATCAATCATTTGTAAAATCCATCACGCAAAGTCGCCGAGATGCGGAGTTAGTTCGAAGTATTATCGCTATGGCGACCAGTCTGGATTTTCATGTCATCGCGGAAGGTGTAGAGACATTGCAACAAAAAGACTTATTAAGCGATTTTGCGTGCAATGCCTTTCAAGGCTATTTTTTTAGTCGCCCTGTACCCTTAGAGGAATTTGAGCAGTTATTGAAGCTGCCCGCAGCCTTAAGTAATACGCAAAAATAAACCACTCGCTTGCACAAACCCTTCGCTGAGTGGCGTTGAAGCAAACAACGTGGTAACTATTCAAACTCCCTCTAAAATGATTGGGATTAAGTCGTCATCCCGGCAGATTCGCTATCTCATTTATTTAGAGAGGGGTTGAATAATGATCTTATTTCTTGTCATAGTGAAAAGGCAGTGTCACTGTCACTCGAGTTCCCGCACCTAATTCACTGTCGATATGGATACTGCCATTGAGTACAACAATAATCTCTTTTGCTAATGACAAACCCAGCCCTGTGCCAGGAATATTACCGCTCTTATCACCTCGATAAAACCGATCAAATGCCTGAGCAACTTGCGCTGAATCCATGCCTTCTCCCAAATCGATGATCTCTATTTCAATCTGCCTGAGTTCGTCATCAGCACGGAGTTGGATAGTGACCACTTGCTGGTCACCCGAATACTTAAACGCATTATCCAGTATGTTAAACAAGGCTTGTTTTAAGCGAGGTCGATCCGCATTGATAAGAATCGACTGCGGTAACAAATGGAAAATAATGGGGGGGCGATTGGCAGGTAGAGTAAAATCCGTAATGACTTCTTCAATCAATTCATTTAAAGGATGCGGCAAAATAGTAAAGTCTACACCCGCACGCTCCGCTATTTTAGTAAGATCTAACAATTCACTAATCATTTTTACCAAATGCTGTGACTGCTTATGAATCATGCTACAAACTTCCCCCTGCATTTCTGCGGGAATTTGACCACTCGTTAATAATTCAGAATAACCCAAAATACTGCTTAACGGTGTGCGTAATTCATGCGTGGCATGAGCGAGGAAATCATTTTTAATGCGGTCGATTTCTTCATCTTTAGTGATGTCATGGAAGAAATATACCTTACCTAAAACAGTGTTATTTTCCAGCGCAATAATTCTAATGCCACACAACAACGTGGAAGGGCGCGGGCGTACTAATTCGATGCGATGAATGTTATAAGGCGCTGTCAATAATTCCAAAGGCGATGAGGCTTGCGTTGACAGCTGGCTAATAAAATCGCTTTCCCTCATGCTCAATAAATCTTCTTTGGAGATGCCGGTTAGATGCGTTAATGCGTTATTACATAAAATAATTTCTTCTCGGTCATTAATCAGAAAATAACCACTCGGACTCACATCAAAAATCACCTGTAACTGCTCTGATTTCTTATTTAATTCTTGCGCTGCCTCGTCTCTGGCTTGTTTGGCTGATTCTAACTGCTCGCCCATGTTCAAAATACCCATTGCCGTCGAGCCCAATTCTTTAACAACAAACGCATACTGCCTAGAAACCGGCTTGCCTTGGGCAATTTCGTTGACGATGGTATCGATATTGTTTAGGGGCTCAGATATGGATTGGCTCATTTTTTTTGAGCGTTGAAATAGCATAATAAAAAATAAGCTATAAAAGACTAACATGCCAAAAATCATTAACAAGGCAATGTGATTTAGACTATCCGCTAATGCATTGGCCGGTTTAAATACGTTGTCTTCCGGCGCAACAATCATGATTTTCCAATGCGTTGACGGTATGGTTGCCCAAGCTACTATGCTAGTGCCGTTTAACGACAAGCGCATAATGCCTTGTTCGGCATTTTTGATAGCATTCGCTATATCGGGCTTGTTGTAGACATTGAATTGCTCGGCTCGAAACGTATCTTGATTGACCGAGCCTGTATAATTGGATTTCGTCATGCCTTGTACGCCCCAATCCGCTTCTGCACTTTCAGGTAACGCTAAAATTGTTCCATTACGGCTGATGAGTACACCATAACCGTGCCAGGGAATTTCTAGCTTTAACACATCTTCAATAATGTCGCGGATGGTAATGTCCACGCCCATAACGCCTTCTAAAAAATCAGGCTTATCGAGATGATAAACAGGCGCAATACACGAAGTCATCCAACCTAGCCCGGCAGGATCGATATACACATCAGTCCAGACAATGCCACGAGAAGGGTTGTGTTTTGCATCGGCTTCGTAATAAAAGTTATAGCTTGGAATATCCATTTTTGCAGGATATTGTTTTATGACATCAAAATAGGGGTAAATGCGATTTAGCGAATCAAACGTGTTGATGTAGGTCTGAGCAACCAATGGAAAATTATTTTTAACGCCCACGAGTACCGGATCGAGACCCGCGCTACGCATAGCCTTATCTCGCTCAGTTTTACCAATGGGTACGATACCCGTATAAAAAACAGCACTGCCACCCGTATCGCGAGTGGTGTAATAAGCACCTTCAGGGGAATAAACAAAGCGTTTGGGATCTTCTTTAACCGTTGCCAGACGACCTGACATGACTTGCGTGGCATAGTCTTGCAAATAGTGAGTGGCACTCGATATACCAAGTAGTTGATGATTAATGCCGTTAGCTTCTCGTGACGCTAAGTGACCTAATTCACGCTCGGCAACAGCGCGGATGGTATTGATATTCTCGTGGGTTGAAAATCGGTTACTTAGAAAATACACACTGATTAATGCAATTTCCAGCACTAATAAGGGGATTAGCGAGGCTTTAAAGTAAGCATTCCAAACCCATTGAAAGAGAGTAACGACCTGCTGAGCTTGCTTAGCCATAAAAGTTTTCCATGCGCTTTTTAGATTGATAAACCAAGAGTGTCGGCTCTCTGTGAGAAAATAGTATCTAAGGTATCAAACGGAATCGGTTTGCCCAAAATCGCCACACTCTCGGGCAAGCCGCCTTGACGATAAATGTCTTCAGGGGTCATTCCGGTAATCACAACAATCCGTAAGTTTTTTAACTCTGGGGCTGTTTGTAAATCACGTATCATTTCAAAACCATCAATACCTGGCATTTTTAAATCCGTCAATAACAAATCCGGTTGGTACTTACCGATTAAACGCAAGCCTTCATAACCGTTGCAGGCAAGGTGTAATTCATAACTGGCTTTAAACACCTGAAAGCTAAATTCACAAAGCCGCCGCGTAAATGGATCGTCCTCAACCAACACCACCACCAAAGGACGCCCTTTGACCGGAATAGTTTGACTTTCCTCGTGTGACAACAAGCCAAATAAATCTTCACGGTTAATGCGTCGATGCCCACCTAAAGTTTTAGTTGACGCAATTTTACCATCGTCAATCCACTTTTGGATGGTACGTTGACTGACATTTAAAAGATTTGCGGCTTCTTTGGTGCCTATCCAGCCATGTGATTTCATATTAGCCTTCTCTACAGTTGCTCAATGCTTGCAATTTTAGCATAAATATCGCGAAATAATACCAAATATTCCATATGTTCCGTTTATGATATTTTATATTGCAAAATGGAATATATGGAATATACTTTCCACGTGCTGATAGGCGATTGAATGACTTGCGTTGGGCTTTGCCCGCTCCATAATCAATAGCATCTCTCAATCTTTTTAATTTCCCGGTAATACAATGAACTATAAAAACACGGCTCTCATTTTAGTCGGCTTTCAAAATGATTATTTCTCGCCGAATGGCATACTACGAAACATTGTTGAGGAAAGCGGAAAAGTAACCAACATTCTTAGTAATACCATGCACTTAATAACCGGACTCGTAAATACCCCTACATCGATTGTCGCAACCCCGATTATGTTTACGAGCGATTATCAGGAATTAGAGCCTGAACCGGTGGGTATATTGAGTGTCATTAAGGAACTGAGAGCATTTCAGGCCGACCAACCCGGTAGTGAAACGATACCTGAGCTATTAAGCTTTGGTGATCGAATTGACTACATTGTAGGCAAGCATGGTCTCAATGCATTTTCTAATACGGAGTTGGCTAACTATCTGTATGATAGAGACATTAAGCATGTCGTTGTTGCGGGTACCGTCACTGCCGTGTGTGTTGATTCAACCGCAAGATGCGCGGCGGAATTAGGTTTCCATGTCGCTATTTTAAGAGATTGCACCTCATCGAGAACGGTATTTGAGCAAGAGTTCTATTGCAAACATATCTTCCCGATTTATGCCAATGTGACGGATCACCTCAGCTTGCTTGCTTTGCTCAACGAATAATTTGATCGCCTCAACTAAATCCTGTTTTTTTGGGCTAACCAGAGGCGAGATAATGATGAATTGGTTTATGTACCCCCAACCTTTAATTTAAAAGAAAGTCATGATGAGTCTTTGCTTGTTGTTTCGCTCACTCTATCGTAGAAACCTTTCGCTTCAGGCAAGAGTCCTATTCCGTTGAAAAAAAAACATAGCCCTACCCACGAAGCTCTCGGCACGCAAGCTAACTACCGCTTGTTAGAGGCATTATCCGAATCCGAATCTCGCTATCAACAGCTCATAAGTCAATTGAATGAAATAGTGTTCACTATTGATGCGGATGGCTTATTCACGTTTATTAATCCGGCGTGGCAGTTGCACACCGGCTTTACGCCCGACGAGACGCTAGGCCAGCTTATTTACCATTTTATTCATCCAGAAGACTTGCCGTTGTGCAACCAATGCCTTCAAAATGAGTCTAGCAGTCTCTTTGAAGCCCGCTTTTTTGATAAGCAGGGTCATATTTTATGGTTTGAGGCATGCTTAAAACCTATTTTCCAACAGAACCAACTTAAAGAAGTGTTTGGCACATTCATTGATGTGACGCGACGGGTCAAAGCCACTGAAGACCTTAGAGCCAGCAAAGAGCGCTTTATGCTAGCGGCCACTGCAACCAATGATGGCATCTGGGATTGGAATTTACAGACCGACGAAGTTTATTTTTCGCCGCGTTGGAAGGAGATGCTGGGTTATAGTGATGCTGAGCTGGAAAACAGCTATTCAACTTGGTACAACCTTATACATCCCGACGACGTAAAAGAGACCATATCTTCATTAATGGTTTGCTTAGAAGGCGATAACTCGCTGTATGAAAGTGTACATCGTCTGAGAAACAAAAGTGGCAGTTGGAGCTGGATTTTAGATCGGGGTATTGTGTTACGTGATGCCAATGGTCAGGGTTTACGCATGGCGGGTTCACATGCCGATATCACACCGCTAAAGCGCATTGAGGAGAAATTACTACAACGCGAGCGTGAACTGAATAGTATTTTTAGCACGAGTCCCGACGGCATTGTCACGCTGACACCCGAAGGCAGAGTGAGCTCCGTTAATCCCACCTTTTTAGAGATGACGGGGTTTTCACGAGACGAGCTGATGCTTATTGCTGAACACGACTTCACTGAAAAAATGCGTTCTATTAGTACCGATGACATGCCTTATGAGATCGATAGAGAGCAAGCCTTTACCTTGTGTCAAATAGTACCAGTAAAAAATGCCGATACCGCCAAGGGAGAGATATATTGTCAAGAAAACTCAAACAATGTGCGCGTCTTAAAATTAACGCCGTGTCAATTGAATAATGAAACGATATCTAAAGTCATCTATTTCCGCGATGTCACCATCGAAACGGAAATTGATCGCATGAAAAGCGAGTTTTTATCAACCGCAGCACATGAATTAAGAACGCCGATGTCAAGCGTCTTTGGCTTTACCGAGTTATTACTGATTCGTGAATTTGATAAAGAGACGACACAAGAAATCTTACAGAATATTCATTTGCAATCCGCCAGCTTGGTTAGAATGATCAATGACTTGTTGGATTTAGCTCGAATTGAAGCCCGCACGGGCAAAGAATTTCATTTCTCTGAGCAAACCTTAGAAACCATCGTCAAACAAACCTGCAATGAGTTTATGATGCAGGGCGATTCACGTATCATCAAATCCATTTACCCTAAGGCTAAAAAACACCTCGTTCATATTGATGTCGATCAATTTAAACGTGCCTTAACCAACATCATCAGCAACGCTTTTAAATACTCACCAGAGGGCGGCGAAATCAGTATCGATATTCAGCAACGTCAACAAACGGACGATTATGATGAAGTAGGTGTTTTAGTTAAAGATCAAGGTATTGGGATGACAGAAGAGCAAGTCTCTCATATTTTTGAACGCTTTTGGCGTGGCAGCAATACCCAACACATCACAGGCACAGGACTGGGTATGTCCTTAGTTAAAGAAATCATGAGTTTTCATCACGGTCAGATTGAAATCAATAGTCAATTAGACGAAGGAACAGAAGTTAGATTATGGCTTAAAGATCATAGCCACAGGGGAGAATAACAATGGAAAATAACGAACAAACAGAGAGAACTCTCACTAAATTACTCATTGTGGATGATAATCCGCGCATTAGAAATTTGCTGCGTTATACCTTTAGTGACGGTAATTATGAATTATTTGAGGCCGAAGATGGTAAACAAGCCTTGACGGCTATTCTTAAGGTGAAGCCGAATATCGTTTTGCTTGATGTCATGATGCCCGGCGAAATTGATGGATTTGAAGTCTGCGATTTTATCAAATCCTCGACGCTGATAAATTGCCGCGTTATTTTATTGACCGCTAAAGGTCAAAAAGACGATTTTCAAAAAGGCTTAGATTCAGGGGCTGATATTTATATCACCAAACCTTTTAGTCCCTCTTCATTGATAGAAATCGTTGAGAATATTGTCGCCAAGCAACACCAACAAAATTAGACCGCCTCAACAGGCGATACTGTTGACTTAGGTAACTCGCAATAAATACCTCCCCACATCGCGTATAGTTCCCACGATCTAGCTAACTCGTCATACCCGCTGGGAAGCGGGTATCCAGTGCCATGGATAGCAAGCTGCATACATCGGCTATCCAGTTAGGAGCGAGCATGAAATAAAGTGAACAACGGTGTGCGGCTAGATTCCAGCAATCCCTTTGTGCCCAGAGGGCATGTTGGGATGAGGTTATCTCATGTACAGCGATTCAGTTCACCTTGAGCCCGTTAAAGGATCCTGTACCAAACGATACAAACCATCTAAAACCAACGAATTAGGGCTCACCATACCAATGATTTCTTGGTTTTCAATCACCGGCGCTCTCACTAAATCGTATTCAGCAAACAACCTTGAACAATAACGAATATCCATATCCGGATGAACGGAAATCACCGGCTTAGACATGATTTCATAGACATTCACCCGATCCGGCGCACGGTCTTTGGCTAACACATGACGCGCAATATCACCGGAAGTAATCATGCCGTATTCATCATTTTCGTCGCGTTTATTGACGATAAGCACGGATGTTTTGAGGCTCTTCATTATTTTTAAAGCCTCGCCTACGGTTGCAATACGGTCAATCTTGCCAAAATCGGTTTTCATGACATCCCTGACCCGGATGAGTGTTACTTTTTGATTCATAGCCTATCCTCAAGCTCTTGATTTAATTTTTCAATTTGGTGCATCACGCCAATGGCATCTTCAACGTCAATTTGAAAAGCAATGCCAGTACCGGGTTTATCGTCAAATTCTGCAACACTGGCAATTTTTTCAAGAATTTGACGACTTAAATGTTTTTCAACCAAAAACATCAAGACATCACGGGATGCCTCAAGATTTAAGCCAAAAAAGGTCTTGGTTTGTTTCATCCCTTCACCCCGCGCATTACTGATAACAGTCGCGCCTTTCGCACCATTTTCTCGCGCGGTGGCTAAGGTGAGTTCGGTTTTATCATCTTCTACAAAAGCGATAATTAATTTAAAGTGCATAACAGCCTCATAAGTGGGAGGAGCGATTATCTTTACCGAGCCATTGGGCAAGCTGGGCATAACTTAACACGGCAATAACCGGAAACAAACCCGCATACGCAACCAGACCAAAACCATCGAGTAACGGATTGCGTCCCGGAACAGTGCTGGCAAGTCCCAAGCCCAACGCAGTAACCAACGGCACGGTGACGGTTGAGGTTGTAACCGGCCCTAAATCATAAGCCAAAGCCACGATCAATTTGGGCGTAAACAACGATTGTAAAATCACGATTGCATAACCACCCAACAATAAATAATACAATTCAATACCGGTAATAATACGAAACGCCCCCAAGGTGACGCCCAAGGCAACGCCCAATGAGACCGTAATGCGCAAACCCCACGCGTTAATCGTACCGCCAGAGATCGATTGTGCTTTTAACGCAATCGCCAGTAATGCCGGTTCAGCCAAAGTGCTGGCAAAACCAATACTCCCCGCAAAAAGATACACGCCTTTGTAGGTAAGCCACGTCGTATCCTGAGGATTGGTGATACCCAAAAACGCAGGCGAAGTCAGTTGTGTTGCCATGAGCCGCCCCAAGGGAAACAAGGCGAGATCTAAACCTTCAAGAAAAAAACTGATGCCGATAATCACACTGACCAAACCGACCAAAATTCGTTTAGGCTGGACAAAGCGTTTACGGATAACGCCCAGCTGAAAAACGCAAATGATGGTAATAATCGGCAACATATTTTCACTGGTTGCCAACAAGGTCATCAAAAAATGGATTACACCAGTCATCATCGCAACAGTCCATAAAGCAGCACAAAAATAATCGGCATAGTCGCGGCAAATGCCACCAAACCGAAACCATCGGATACTGGATTGCGACCTTTAATCGCAGTTGCCAAACCAACACCTAACGCGGTCACCAACGGCACGGTAATCGTAGAGGTTGAAACGCTACCCGAATCAAAGGCAATGCCGACCATATCCGCCGGAGCAAACGGCACTAACACCGCAATACAGCTGTAATTGGTCAGCATGAGAATAGACAAAGGCCAGCCCTTAATAATCCGGATAACACCAATCATAATCGCCAGCCCAATCGAACACGCCACCGTGACCCGTAAACTCAGCGCATAGCGCGTCTGTGCCTCAAGGCTATCCTCAATCAGCTTACCTTGACGAGCAAAACTAGCCGCCGCTTTAGTCACGGCAGCCAACGACGGCTCTGCCATTGCCGCACCAAACCCCAAACAAAAAGCAAAACATAACAGCCAAAACACACTACCTTTACGCGCAAACGCTTGTGCCATCGCCTCGCCAACAGGAAATAAACTCTGCTCAAGCCCTTGGACAAACAACGTTAGCCCCAACACAACCATCAACGTACCCAACACCAATTGCATGGCATCTGGAATGGGTTGGCGAATAACCAGCACCTGAAAAATTAACACCACTGCCAAAATAGGCATTAAATCCAACAGGCTACCCAATAATCGTTTAATAAAGCGGTTCTTCGACATAACGGCTCACACTCCTTAAACGGTGGAATTATTAGACACCATTATAAAGCATCCCGCGTTTATCAATGCTAACTGATGTTACGTAGGGCGGATAAGCGATAGCGTCATCCGCCAAGCTGAAAGACGTTTTCGCGCAAGCAATCCACCATCAATGTACATTAAATAGCGGTTTGCCACGAAACCTCCTTACAGATTTTAATCATTAACGACACTTATCAACGTGAAATTATGACAAGCATTGTCTTATCAAAAAATGCTAGAAGCCCTAGCTTTTATGGCGGATGACGCTATCGCTTATCCGCCCTACGCGGGCTTGTTTTTATCCGTAAAAAAGGGATAAACGTGAGCCTTATCGCAAAATCCTTATTATGTGTAAGCCAAAATAAAATTAATGCGTTAGAATAAAGGCTCAAAGGCGGGCAATTCGGAAATACATAACCGCGACTTAATGACAGCGGGCTTGCCCCATTCTCTCACTTGGCTTCTTGGAAAAAACACATGAACCGTCCTACACGCCTTCTCTCCAACCTCTTGTTGTTTTTTGTTTTTTTATTGGCTTTTGCGACACCTCTTTTTGCACAAGACACACCGACCAGCGATTTCACCGACAATGGCGATGGCACGGTCACGCACCAAAAGACCGGCTTAACCTGGATGCGTTGTGCGCTGGGGCAAACGTGGACGGGATCGACCTGTAGCGGCACGGCTAGCAGCTATACTTATAGCGCGGCTTTGACCTTAACCAGCAATTTTGCGGGTTATAGCGATTGGCGATTGCCTAATATTGCGGAATTGCAGACGATTGTGGAGAGGAGTAATGTTAATCCTGCTATAAACACAGAACTGTTTCCTAATACGCTCAGCAATAATACGTTTCGTTCATCAACTTTTGCTTCTTTGCAAGGACCGGGTTCTATTGGAGGAACAACTTGGACTGTTAGTTTCTTTGGCGGTTATGTTGTAAAAAACGATGGTGACTTTGCCATCGCTGTTCGGTTGGTTCGTTCTAGTCAGTCATCGATTATTGACCTAGCTACGCCGAGCACGGAGTTTACTAATCACCGTAATGGGACGGTTACACATCAGCGCACGCAACTGATGTGGCAACGCTGTGCCATGGGGGCAACATGGACGGGATCGACGTGTAGCGGCACGACCGGTATATACACTTATGATGCCGCTTCACAATTAACTAGTCGGTTTGCCGGTTATACGGATTGGCGGCTGCCTACGGCGACCGAATTAGCGAGTCTGGTTAATTACGAAAAGTCGCAACCATCAATTAATACTACCGTGTTTCCTGAACCCATTATTCGGTATCCTGTCACCAATGGTCCCGGTTTCCAGTATTGGTCTTCTCAGCCTGATGTGAGTGATTTCAGTGACGCTTGGGCTGTTGATTTCACTTTCGGCGTTGTCTACAGCTACGGCCGGAGCTACGCTATCCCCGTGCGGTTAGTCCGTGTGGATATTGGCTCGGCTGATCTCACCACAAGCCTTACACCTTCAACCAATCGCGTTCAATTAAACCAAGCCCTCACCTATACCGCCACCGTCAGCAATATCGGCAACATGGATGCCGCCAACGCCACCTTAATAGTCTATTTTCCACCGCGTGGCACGACCTATCTATCGGCCTCGGCAGGTTGTGTCGTCGAAGGCTTTAGTTATCGTTGCCCCTTAGGTAATCTCGCTGCCGGTGCTAGCCTAAGCCGCGACATCACCGTGAGTTATACCCGCCGAGGCGCAACCAATATCACCGCGCTCGGCATTATGGACAATGCCGATAAGGATAACAGTAATAATTCCAGCGAAGTTATTACAACAATTACTCGATAACCGGCAACCCTCTCGTTCCCTTATTCCCAAGCTCTGACTCCACCTCGTTCCCAAGCTCGAGCTTGGGAATGCGGCTTAGGAAGCTCTAGCTTCCCGACCGTCATATGGAGCGAGAGAACAACGATAACCCATTGAATCATTTATATTAAACCTCACCGCACAGGTATCCCTATATGGACAATCAAACGCCAATCGGCAGTGCTACCGCCTCATTAGCCAATGCCGAACCCAACACCGTTTACACCATCAACGACAGCACCTTACTGCAAGGCTTCTCGGATCCCGACAATGACACTTTACGGGTTAGCGGCTTGTTGGCGGACAGTGGTGAAATCACAAAATCATCGAGTGGTCAGTGGCAGTTTACGCCTGACACCGGTTTTACTGGCACCGTCACGCTGGATTATGGCGTGGTCGATGGTTATGGTGGACAAATCGCGGGGACATTAAGCTTCCTCGTCATGTCTTCAGTACAAACGCTGCCCTCTGGCAGTGTGGTGATTTCTGGCATAGCGCAGCAATATCAAACCTTAACCGTCAGTAATACGCTGGCGGATGTCAATATTTTAGGGCCGATTAGTTATCAATGGCTCAGTAATGGCGTCAGTCTGCTTAATGCCAACCAAGCAACGTACACACTGACACAAACCGATGTCGGTAAATCGATCAGTGTCACCGCCAGTTATACGGATGGCTTACATGCCTTGGAGCAAGTTACCAGTCAAGCCACGGCGGCAATTGCCAATGTTAACGACTTACCGACAGGCGAGGTGACAATCTCCGGTTTGGCGACACAAGGCATGGTGCTGTCGGCCAGCAATACCTTGGCTGATGCCGATGGTTTGGGCACGATTAGCTATCAATGGCTAGCCAATGGCGTGGCGATTAGCGGCGCAACAACAGATACGCTGACGTTAACGCAAGCAAACGTTGGCAAAACCATCAGCGTCACCGCGAGTTATACGGATGCAACGGGGGTTTTAGAATCAAAAACCAGCCTTGCAACGAGTGCCGTCGCCAACACGAATGATTTGCCAACAGGTAGCGTGAGTATTTCCGGTGCTGCCATACAAAACCAAACCTTAACCGCTACTAACACGCTTTTAGATGCCGATGGTTTGGGCATAATCACGTATCAATGGTTAGCCAATGGCGTAGCGATTAGCGGTGCAACCACGGACACGCTCAACTTAACACAAGCAACCGTCGGCAAAACCATTAGTGTTACCGCGAGTTACACGGATGCAACGGGTGTTTTAGAATCTAAAACCAGCTTGGCAACGTCTACTGTTGCCAATGTCAATGATTTGCCAACCGGTAGCGTGAGCATTTCCGGTGCGGCTATACAAAACCAATTGTTAACCGCGTCTAATACGCTGGCGGATGTTGATGGTTTGGGCACAATCACTTATCAATGGCTAGCCAATGGCGTGGCGATTACCGGTGCGACCACGGATACACTCAGCTTAACGCAAGCAACCGTCGGCAAAACCATTAGCGTTACCGCGAGTTACACGGATGCAATGGGCAGCTTAGAATCAAAAACCAGTGTGGCGACGGCTGCCGTTGCCAATATCAATGATTTGCCTACGGGTTCGGTTGTCATCACCGGTACAGCTAAACAAGGCGAGCTGTTATCGGCCAGCCATACCTTGGCTGATGTCGATGGTTTGGGCACGATTGGCTATCAATGGCTAGCCAATGGCGTGGCGATTAGCGGCGCAACAACGGACACGCTGACGTTAACGCAAGCAAACGTCGGTAAAACCATCAGCGTCACCGCGAGTTACACGGATGCAACAGG
>CAJAVP010000085.1 GCA_903945375.1 uncultured Methylococcaceae bacterium
AATGGGCGATCCGAATCTCAACGCCAATCTCATCCGCCAAAGCCTGTAACTCTTGTTTGAAAATGTAGTGCCTGGACGAGTCCATCAACATTAAAATAGACGTTGCATAGGCATAGTAAAGCTTTCCAGAATTATTCCACCCGTACCGGATCGAATCACAAGCAAACTCAGCGGTGTCATGGCTGGTGCAAATGCTGACGTAGGCTTCATTACGAGCGATGTCACTTGTGCCCGCCGAAGGCAGGGTATAAACCGCATGTGGAATGGCTAAACCGCCTGCCAATGACGGAAAATCATGATCGAGAACTTCATTTCTTTTGAATAGGGTTCAATCATTTTCTGGCTTGGAAAGACTTATTTTTGGCTAAATTTATCTCAGCAATCGCCTTATTGTCGAAATTAATTTATGCTCATTCCTAAGCTTAGTCGCGTGGATTCAACTCATAAGTGTAATCCACGTATTTAAGTACAACGCATCCACCATGCTCAGTGATACGGTGTTTCCACCCGACCGTTTAGATGTAGTGAGATCATTTGAAAATGGCAAGTAAGCCGCATCATCGTTTAGCCCACTTTCCCTTTATCAAAACTGAACACAACGATGACCAGGCTTTAGAGCAGACATTCCCGCACCGTCAAATGTGCGGCTTTTCGTGCGGGCCAGTACGAGGCAAGAGCGGCGATGACCAACACCATCACCAGCCAATAGCCTACGGCATCTCCATTGAAAACAAAATCCAGTTGAATACCCAGCATGGTTTTGCCTAATTGTTTCGCCAGCGGCTCGGCCGCCAGATAAGCCAATGGCACACTCACTAACCACGAGACGCCCGCATGTAATACGCCTTCCATCAAAAAAAGTCTAAAAATAGCGGTTGCAGGTGCCCCAATCGCACGCAACACCCCAATTTCACGAGTGCGCTGCAAAACGCTAATGGCTAATGTGCCGGACAAACCAATTCCTCCTACGCCAGCAATCATGGCCGCCAACCCCAATAAAGTGGTCAAAACCGGCGTAAATTGGTTACGTGTAAATTGGCGTTGTTCGAGTTTAGCAAGCGTACTATAAACATCCAGCGCAATCTGTTGATCTTGAAAGGCCTTTTTTAACTGGTGTAAATAATCAGCTTCTTCGTCGAGTGTGGTGATATACGCGCTGAGTAAAGCAAAAGAAGCCATCTCTCGCTGTTGGCTGATGTTCTGCACAGTTTCTAAAGGGGCATACACCGGCTCGACGGCGAAATGGCTACCCGCTAACCAACGATATAAGCCGATCACTTGCCAGACTTGATTCTGTGTCCCTAAACGCAAATCCACATTATCGCCGACTTGAATCCCATTTAATGCGGCGGTATCCGCACTCAGCACTAAGACATGTTTGCCATTGTCTCCCACATTCAACCAACGCCCCGCTTCAATCAAAGGCTGATACAACACGGTATCGGGCGGTAAGGCGAGTAGCTGTGTGCCCAAGCTGCCTTTTTGTCGTAACGCCTCGCCATGTTGACTCATATCCATTGCCAAGCGTTGCCATAATTCCACCCGAATCGTCGAGCGGACTGAAATCGCCGCGCGAACAACCGCCGCTTCGGGTTGATCGGGACTAAAACCTAGCCGTACGGCATACTGGCTACGGGCGAGTTCATTATCTAGTGTCAAGTTGACGGAAGCGACTAAGCTCATCAAAACTAAAAACATCACACCGGCACAAATCAAAACACTTTGCGTTAAGACTAATCGCGCTTTGCGACGGAACAAATTACCCAAAGCCAGCGCGTAAAAGCTGGGCAACAGCCATGTACCAATACGCTCGATCCAGCGGTCAAAACGTGTGTGACCAAAATCTGCACCCAAACCATAACTGGCCATCGCCTCACGCGCGGTCATAGATGCCCCTCGCAAAATGGGCGCTAAACTTGCCAGCAAGGGGGCAAACAAACCGCCCAATACCATGATGCCAACCGCCCTTTGCGAATAAACAAAACCGCCACAATCAATATTAAACAATGCTAATAATTGACATGAACTGAAATAAGCCGCAATCAACGCCAACGGTAGCGCCAAAATAATCGCCGTGATTGCCATGATTGACGTTTCTAATAAATAAAATCTAATTAGAGTTAATCGCCGTGCGCCTAAGGCTTTCATGATGCCTATCTGATCCGTTTGCTGAGCGATATGTGCGGACACGGTATTTAATATCAACACACTCGCTAACACTAACGACATGATTGCCATCATCTGCAACACACCGTTGACCCCCGCCAAAAACGGTCGCCCCCAATGTTGTTCAGGGTCTTGTAATAAGGTGGCGTTAACACTGCGCTGCTGTGTCGCTAAAAATGCGCCCAACTCACGAGCCAGCTTACGCGCCGTATCAGCCTGATAAGGTAGTGGCGTTTGCACTAAGAGTTGCCGGAAACTGTGTGGACTAACCCCAAAACTTTGAGCCAGCACAACATCGGCAAAAAAATGCACTTGTCCACCAAACTTTGGCGGCTTCACAAACGGATGCCGCACCACGCCACTGATAGGTAACACTTGAGTACCTGTTAAGGTTGCAAACTCAACAGAATCTCCTGACTTTAAGCCTGTCATTTTTGCCGATAAGCGCTCAATGGCAACCGCTGATCCACTCGGCCAATGACCTGATAATACGGTGGTTTTATCAAAACGCTGTGCTTCCGGTGGCGCACGAAAAATCAATGTCCCTATGCGCCATTCGGACTCATTCGCCAGTTTAAAGCGCACAGTTAGTGGCGACAACGTATCAACGCCAGTCACATTCGTCATTGATCGAATCATATCCAGCAATGCTAAATCCGTATCCTGCCTTAATAACAAATTGATATGTGAAGGCTGTGACTGACGATGAGAAGCATCCATTTTCGTCAACTGCAAATCAATCATGCCAAATAAAGTGCCAACACAAAAGACACCCACCGCAATACTCAGGATAGCCAAAGCCGTACGGGCTTTATGATAGCCAAAATCAGCTCGAATTTTCTGCCACAACATCATAATAATAACGACTCAGACCAATAAACTATCAACATGAATGCGCCCGGATAGAATTTCTAGTTTTCGCGAGGCAGCGCTTGCAAGGCTTTCATTATGGGTGACCATGACCAAGGTTTTACCTTGGGCTTGCAAGTGCGTAAACAACTGAAACACCGAGTCCGCCGTTGCCGCATCTAAATTGCCGGTAGGCTCATCGGCAACAATTAAGGCAGGATCATTAGCCAAAGCACGCGCAATTGCGGCGCGTTGCTGCTGTCCTCCCGACACTTGACTAGGTAAACGTTGTGCTACCTCCATCAAGCCAACCAACTCTAATAAATACATCGCCCGTTCACGGCGTTGTCGTTTGGGCAATTTGCCCAAAAAATCCATAGCCAAGACAACGTTTTGCCATAAATTTAAGCTGGGCAGTAATTGGAAAAATTGAAACACAATACCCACATTCCCCCCTCGCCACGCCGCCAATTTTTCTCCGCTCATTTGATGTAAAGCGGAGCCATTGACAAAAATCTCACCTCGACTGGGATAGTCAATACCAGTCAACAAGTTTAATAAGGTGGATTTTCCATTGCCTGAGGGGCCAACAATCGCAACAAATTCCCCGACCTCAATAGTCAAGTCAATCTCATGCAGAACGGTACAATGCGTCCCTGCTTGGGGATAATCCTTGGATACGCGCTTTAATTCAATAATCTTTTGCATAGGTGAGTATTCGTGTATGTTTAGTGACTGAGTCAATATCATCCTTCTTTGTCCATAAGATTAAAGAAACTTATGTCATTATTCAGAGCGCTCTATCGTTAAGGCGGTGGGCTGAATCCACGTTATTTTTAATCTATCGTAGCATAACCCTTAATCCTTCTATGACCCAGATACGCATTTTATGGCTATTGCTTTGCCTTGTATGGCTGGCTAGCGAAATTCAACTTTCTCGTCAATCCAGTAAGCATTTGATTATGCGCAGTGAACATGATTCACAGCAGCGATTATGGCTGTCCCTGTTCGTTTGTTTGGCAATGGCTTTAGTGTTAAAAACCTTAGCATGGCTACCCCTGCCAATACCTTATTTATCCAGACAAGCCATCTCCCTACCCTTTTTTCTGAGCGGTTTAGGTCTGCGCTATTGGGCTATCCGCCAGCTGGGTCAATTTTTTACGACGAACCTACAAATTCAAATTCACCACCGCCTGATCTTAACCGGCCCTTACCGCAAACTACGTCATCCGGCGTACACCGGCGTCTTACTAGCACTCGCAGCAGCCGGTTTGGCCATGGGAGATGGACTCGCTTTACTCGTGATGGTAATACCGCCTTTTCTTGCTTTTAACTGGCGCATAAAAATAGAAGAACAGCTGTTACGGGAGCAATTTGGACAATCCTATCAAGATTATTGCCAGCGCAGCTGGAAACTGTTGCCTTGGCTTTATTGACAGTAGTCCATAAAACGAAGCTATCAGAGGTGAACAAAGAGAGATGGGCTTTGCTGGGTGTCATACCGAACTTTGCGGTAAAAATTGCGCGAAATACCATACCTTCCGGTAAAAATTGCGCGAAATGCCACATAGTTAGCAATAAAGAATTATAAGCAACTGTTTTTTCTATTAAAAAATAATTGGCGCGTAATTTGCTGAACTACCCAAACAACTTATCCACCTTGTCTATTTATAACGCATCGATACTATGATATTAAAAAATAACTTAAAAATTTCTTTATTCGCTTTGCTGTCTATTAGCACTCTCGTTTGTTCTTCGGCTCATGCCATTGACATTGGACAACCTGCCCCAGCGTTTACCTTACCCACGCTGCAACACGATCAACCCACCGCATTTAGGCAATTTGCAGGTAAAGTCGTGTATTTGGACTTTTGGGCATCATGGTGTCAACCCTGCCGCACCTCATTTCCGCTCTTAAATCAACTGCATGAAAAACTTAAGTCGCAAGGCTTTGAAGTGGTCGCCATTAACCTAGATGAGGACAAAGCGAAGGCCGCACGTTTTTTAGATGAATTTAACGTCAATTTTACGGTACTGCGTGATGCCAACGGTGAATGGGCGGATCAATACGTGGTTGAATCCATGCCTAGCTCGTTCATTATCGATCGACAAGGGATTGTTCAGTATAGCCATCACGGCTTCACTAGCTCGGATATCAATGCCTTAGAAACCAAAGTCACCAACCTATTGGCGCAAAAATAAGTCTATGAAGCGACCCATTCAACTGAGTTTATGCGTACTCCTACTAGGGCTTTGTGCGTGTACGGAAGTGCTACCGAGGCAACGTGGATATTTAGCGTTACCGCAAATGGCACTGACGACCGATGCCTTAGAATTTGGTTTACGGCAACACACCGCGTTCAGTAAAGAAGCCGCCGCCGGTGGCTATGGTGGTGGCGGAGGTGGTTGTGGCTGCAACTAAATCATCGCCAACATCCACGATACTCTCCCATTTAACACTTGCCGCATTAGCCTTGCCAGGCTTATTACCGCAATCCGTGTTAGCCGGTCGTGTCGAAGAAAGTTACAACGCAGATTTTCAATACGGACATTATTCAGAAAGTGGTCAGCGCATGTCGGTTGATATTTTTGAAGGTGCCAGCTCACTGCCCATAGGCAAGCAAATGACCGGTACGCTCAATCTAGTACGTGATGTCATTACTGGCGCTTCTCCTATGTACAACCGACGAGAGGCTAACGGTAAGCTGGTACAAGTGTTAAGCGGTGCAAGTCGCTGCGGTGCGTCAATTTGTGATGAACGTAATGCGATTAGCTCGGGCCTGACCTATTTTTGGGATGCCACAGCGCTCAGTTTAGGCGGTGGCTATTCATCTGAAAATGACTATGTATCGCGTTATTTCAACACCGCGCTTAGCATGGATTTCAATAAGAAACTCACGACCTTAAATCTGTCCGCGTCGGTAGCATTTGATGAGAATAACCCGCGCTATTTAAACAACGATTGTGGTGAATATTGCCACAAAACCAGTCAGCAATATTTATTGGGTATTAGCCAAATTATTGATAAAGACAGTTTGCTGCAAAGTAATATGAGTTTTGCTTACCATCAAGGGTATTTATCTGATCCGTATAAATTAGCGACCTTTTATACACCAGATGCCAGTTATGTCGTAGACCCTAATCAGCAGGGACAGTATGTGCAAGTTGATCCGGTTAATCCTGACAATATCAAATTAGGTACTGAGCAAAACAGCCAACCCATTTTAGAATCCGCAGCTAACGATCGCCGACCGCGTGATAAATTTCAATGGGCGTGGCTCACTCAATATGTGCGTCATTTTGGGCAATTTAATGATGCCGCTTTGCATGTCGATTACCGTTTCACACTAGACAACTGGGGCATTCGCTCCCACACCCAAGAAATCAGTTGGCATCAGCCGCTGGTGGATGGTTGGCAACTCATTCCACGTTTTCGTTATTACTCACAAACCCAAGCGGAATTTTATAATGCCGTATTTACCGGACAAGCCAGTGACTATACCTATTATTCCGGCGATTACCGTTTAGCGGGTTTTGGTGCGCTTTCAGGTGGACTTAAACTGACTAAAACTTTTACTGCACTCAAAGCAGTACATGATTTAAAGCTACAAATAGGCGCGGAATATTACGATCATCAAGCGGGCTATCAATTAGAAGGAAACACCAGTAGCCCGTTTGCGGACTTTAGTTATTATTTGCTAATGGCTTCGTTTAACGCGAAGTTTTAATTTGATTGACTTGATAAAACACCATGAAAAACATTAAATTTATCTACGGTATCCTCAGTTTATGGCTGCTTAGTGTCAGCCTAGTGTACGCACAAGCACCGAATGCACAACTCAGTGTGCATTTAATTGAAAACAGCTGGCCTGCACGCTATACCCTCAGCTTAAACATTCCCGATCAACATCACGCCTATTTAGATAAAGGGGCGGATAACCTCTATATTCCTGTCAATGTGGAACTCGCCAACACGAGTGCTGGTGTTACGATTAAGCAGTTGGTTAATCCCAATGGCGTTTATGATGACGACGTTAAAGCGACCATCTTACGGGGGCAGGGCGATTTTGCACTGAACTTAACCGCCAATCCCCACCAGCCACCGGCTGCTCAAGCAATTAGCTTAGCCGTAAAATATCAACTGTGTAATGATCAGACGCATGAGTGCTTTCGACCTAAAACCGCTGCCATTGAAGTGACGCTGCCCAATGCCGCGATACCGCCTATGCCGGATTCAGCCGAAGAGAACAGTAGTTTTACCGATCAATTATTAGCTTTGTTTAAACATAACAGCGACAACACGCTAATCATGTTTGGCTTAATGCTTATCGCGGGTTTGTTATCCGTTGCGACCCCTTGCGTTTACCCGATGCTACCGATTACCTCGATGTTTATTTTGCGCCGTGCCAATGGCGTAGCTGAAAAAGAAAAACACCATGCGTTCGTTTATCTGCTGGGCATGATTGCCACTTACATGCTCTTAGGGTTAATGGCGGGTATGACCGGTGGGGCCTTTAATACTTTCATGCAATCGGCTTGGGTCAATCTGGCATTTGCCATCTTTTTTGCCTTTTTCGCCTTAGCACTGTTAGGCTTTTACGAGCTGGGTTTTATGCAAAACGAGGTCTACTCATTAGATCAACAATCGGCAAAAGTCAGTGGTTTAGCCGGTACGTGCTTAATGGGCTCAGTGGCAGGCTTGGTCATTTCACCTTGTGTCGGCCCAATTGTCTTTGCACTATTATTACAAGTTGCCGATACCATCGCAGAAAAATCAGCAGCACTAGCCGCACTCAATCAAACGCTCAGCTTTTGGGATCGCTTAACAATTGCCGGTCAAGGCAGCGTCATGATGGCAGGCTTTGGCTTAGGTGTAGGTTTACCATTTTTTATCATCAGCGTGGTCAAATTTAAACAATTACCCAAGGCGGGCTATTGGATGAACAAAGTCAAATATGCGTTTGGCTTAATGATTCTGTACTTTGCTTATACTTATTTAGTCAAAGGCATGGGCGTTTGGGGAATTAGCAGTCAGACCAGCTTGGCATTCGCTCTGGGTTTAGTCAGTATTTGGATTGCCGTCGTTTACTGCAATGTGTTCAGCTTATTGCCAGCTGACGCACTCCCTCAGCAAAAGATGCAACATTATTGCGGCGTGATTAGCTTATTACTAGGAAGTTGGCTGGTCGTTGCCAGCTTAAGTCATACACCTATTGGCACTATTACGCCAAGTGCAGCACTTATGCCCGCCAATGCAACAGCCAATACACTCACCGAACAAGAAGTCGGCGTCACCTGGTATCGCAGTTATGCACAAGCGCAAAAAATTGCTCAAGCCACTGGCAAACCTATTTTTATTGATTTTTACGCCAGTTGGTGCGCCAACTGCACTGCATTTAAAGAAGAAGTTGCCAATAATCACGCCTTAAACGAAGCCTTACGCAATACGGCTATCGCCGTTAAATTGGTCGATCAAGAACCGGAATTTGAACAATTTCGCGAACATCCAGAGCATCGACACTTAAAAATTGGCTTACCGTATTTTGCCATTTTGAATGCCGATGGCTCATTGAAATGGTCTAGCACGGATTATAAGGCGACCAGCAAAATGGTCGCAGTATTAACCGGACAGGCTGGTTAAACTTCTTCACGTTTTTCTCTTCTCACACCATTGACAACTTAATACCGCACATGAACACCAAGAAAATCCTTAGAAAAGCAAGCCTAATTTCTTTCTTGCTGGTGAATCCTCTCCCCCCTGTCTTTGCCATGCCTAGCTACATGGCGCCCACTGGCGCAACCAGTTGCGATCAATGCCATTTAGATAATTTTGGCAGTGGTTATCGACCAGGCGTATTAGCAGCCTCGGCATCGCCTTTAGGAAAATTTCCAGGACTGATAGCTTTTCTTAATCCCAAACCGCCAGCACCGGTCGGCGCAAACACCAAGCCTGCTTTGCATCCTATTGATTCACAATGGCATATTACCGTCAACGAGGCACCATTAAGCATTCCATTACGAATCTCCGATGCCGAAGACGATAATGTGGTGATTAAAGGCAGTGTGCCATTCGGTGCAAGTGTCAGTGTGCCGACTACCGATCCCCAAAGTCATTTACCCATCGCTTTTTTAACGTGGAAACCGACCGCCACACAAGCCGGCAAATCTTACACACTCACACTAACCGCCAATGAAATTGGCACAGGACGCAATTTAGTATCGAGCGCCCTCACCGCGACAGTAACGGTCTGGCCGGCGCGGAATAATACGCTCAAAAATGTTAATCAATTGATTATTCAACGCGCCCAGTGGAGCAATGAGCAATTATTATTAGCCGGTAAAGTCTTATTCAATAGCAACGTGACCGCTGCCCAGCGCAGCAATTTGTTAGCCAGTTTAAAAGTCAATCTCACCAGCAAAAACGGCTTAGTAATCGATTCACCACAAACACTCAGTGCCGATAGCAATGGCAACTGGACAAAATCTATCGCGCTAAATGCTAGCCAAGTTCCTTGTGTCGCTAAAATCAATTACGACGGCCTAATAGCGACTCGCACTGTAAAACTCGCGCAGGTTGAAACGTGTCTACCTTAAGACAGTAGTTTCAGTAGGTCATGTGGTTTACGAAAAACACCAAAACACCCTAAGATAACTTTTCGTGATTTTTGTGTCTTTCGTGGACTTTGAGCAAAGCGTCTCAATCCGTTAACAAACGACTATCCAATAACTTAAGTGATATGCCGTATTTTCCAGATAAAAATAAGTCATTTCACCTAATACCTAGCCTTAAAAAACACCAAGCCCTTGATATTAAATAAAATTAACTACTGGCACATTCTCTGCTTATATTAGGTTTCTCAATCACTTAATATAGGTATAAAAAATGAAAACAAACCCTAACTTTTTATCAAGCATGATATTACTCGCAGGCTTAGCCGTTGCTAGCAGCAGCTATGCCACCACTGCACCTGGAACAATTACCGCTTTTGACAACATAAATCCTGAAGCGGATTTTAGCATTCGCTATAAAAGCTGGAGTGATCCGGCGTTTGGTGATTTAGGTTGGACGCATACCTCTAAATGGGGCAGTTTTACCGCAGAAGCCGGGCAATTAGTTACTCTGACCATGCAAGCGGATGATGCAGGGATTCATCCAGGCAGTACAGTATGGTTTCGTGGTGATGATGATACGGCGGCTGATACTTATGTTCCGGATCATGTCTATTCAGAAAACGCCACACAATTTAAATACGGTGCCGTCGATGAAACTACTGGAGCGGCGGTTGGCAACATCGTCATGCGTTATGTGATTCACGGTTATGATCAAGATGCCAACACGGTGAAAAACAAAAAACTGCGTGGCATCACCGATAAAGTGAATGGTCGTTTAGTTTTCAAATTTAAAGCGCCTTATTCTGGCTCTTATATCTTTGTGGTCGGCGGTATCAATCCAGATCCCATGATTGATCCGACCGTAGGTCACAATGTCAAAGTTAAAGTCGTTGTTAAATAATTTATTTTTGTCACGACTGTCCAAAACTTAAAGAGTCTTTTTATATGAATAAAACATTATTATTTTCTGCTTTATCTGGTGTAATAGCCATTGCTGTCAGCACTAATGCGTTGGCTCATCCTGAATACATCTTTCCCACTAAAGCAATGGGTTGTGGTGACTGTCATGTGGGTGATAGCCGCAGTAAAAACTTTGTCCCCGGTATCATTGAAGCCTTCTCTGTCGATCAAAAATTACCTATCCAAGGAAAAATTGATGCAATACAGGCCTTAACTACCGAACAAAAAGCCCCCGCTTTAGCCGCAATCAATAAATTACTTAACCCCGCTCCATCCAGTCCAGATACCAATCCGGTTTTGAGTTCACCAAGTAATACGTGGGACATCACTGTTGGCGAAGGGCCATTAAACATTCCTTATTCGGTTGCGGATGCAGAAGACGACGGTTTTACGGTGAACGGCAACGCACTAACTCTCTCTGAGATTACGGTCGATGATGCGACCCAATCAAAGAATTTTACCTTGTCATGGACACCCGCTGCCGTTCATGCGGGTCAATCATACATACTCAACACTTATGTTAGAGAAGATCAGCGTTCAATTGGCCGATTCTTACCCTCAGATAATTTAAAATCAACAATTAGAGTATGGCCAGCTCGCGTTAATGCGGCAACTGCACAAGTTGGACAATTTGCGCTGTACAACGCGCAATGGGCAAAAAATACACTGATGCTATCTGGCAAGGTTGGCTTTAAAGCCAATGTCACCGACGCGCAACAAGCCGCTGCCTTAGCGTCATTGCCGTTAACTCTGAGCAGCCAAAAAGGCAAGGCCATTGGCTTACCACCCACATTAATTGCTGACGAAACCGGTCTTTGGACGGTCTCTTTAAGCCTAGCCGCTAATCAAGTGCCTTGTACGCTAACCGCAAATTACGAAGGTCTGAAAGCACAACGTCCAGTTGTGGGAGCACCTAAAAAATGCGTTAAGTAGATTTTAGGTCTTTATTCAGTCCTATTGACAGCGCGAGCATCACCTACGCGCTTTCAGAAAATCAGATAGGGCTGAATCATTACGGCTTGAGCCAAGGAGGGCTCAAGCCTCTAAATTTACCAAGGTCTTCTCTCTTGCGGCTAATGCGCCCCCTCGGTGTCACTTAACGCCGCCGCTATCGTTATACAGGTTTTGTTATGAATCACACTCTCGCACGTCCCACTAAGCCCCGTCATAATCACCACTTGCACGGCACGATGTTACTGCTCACGGTTTGCTTAAGCCACGCGGCCCTCGCCAGCGATAACTCACCCAGCTCGCTACAAGGCGTAGCGATTCCTGTTAGCCCTGGGCTATTGGATGGTAATGCGCCGATTGTGCTGGATAAAATCGCTGCCATTCAATTAGGTAAAGCGTTATTTTGGGATTCAGCAATCGGTAGTGATGGCGTGGCTTGCGCGTCTTGTCATTTTCATGCCGGAGTTGATAGACGCACCCAAAATCAATTATCAACCGGCGTCTTGCATAAAAAACCGAGTGGCTTACGCTTTCAAAAAACAGCATCAAATGCCGAAGGCGGTGTTAATTATCGCTTAACCGCTGAGGATTTTCCTCTGCATAAACTCCAGGATGCTCACGACAAACAATCTGCCGTATTGTTTGACACTGACGATGTCGTGTCATCATCGGGTGTATTCACACAACGTTTTAATACGGTCAATAGTAATGGCGATGAGCTTGATAATTGCACACCGACCAAAGATAAAATTTTCCATCTTGGCGCATTGAATACGCGCCAAGTTCAAACTCGCCAGTCGCCTAGTGTTATCAATGCGGCGTTTAACTTTCGTAATTTTTGGGACGGACGCGCCAATAACACATTTAATGGCGTATCGCCTTTTGGCGCACGCGATGTCAATGCGGGTGTTTGGGTAACCCAAGCCGACGGCTCGGTGGCTAAACAAGCTTTGCGTTTAGAAAATGCCTCACTGGCATCCCAAGCAGTGGGGCCGGTGTTAAGTGCGACCGAAATGTCCTGCGCCCAACGCGCCTTTCCAGATGTGGGGCGTAAAGTGCTAACACGCCAGCCCCTCGCCAATCAAACCGTACACCCTGAAGATAGTGTGTTAGCCGACTTACGAGCCGACTCCGGTAAAGGCTTAAATACGACGTATGAAAGTTTAATTAAAACCGCCTTCGCACCGCGCTATTGGGCAGGTTCTGGGGATTTTGGCAAGCCCAAAGCGAGCAATGCCGCGCCTTATCAGCATATCGAAGCCAATTTTTCCTTATTCTTTGGTTTAGCTTTACAACTGTATCAGCAAACCTTAATTTCAGATCAAACCCCGTTTGATAGTCCACGTTTACCTAACACTTATCCGCAAGTTCCCTCTGCGTTAAATGAACAACAGGCGCGTGGTTTAAAAGTTTTTCTGGATGTAGAATGCGTTGCGTGTCACAAAGGCCCTACGTTTTCCTCTGCTGTGCATCCTAGCTTATTTAACAACGACAGTTCGTTTGAATCATTACGTTTAATCAATCGTAAGTTATTAAATGGCAAGGGCATTACCCAAGCCATTATGGACGAGGGTTATTTTAATCTTAGTGTTACCCCTAACGATCATGATTTGGGTGTAGGGGGACGCGATCCTTTTGGCAATCCTTTATCCTTCACTGATCAATATCTACACGAGTTGTTAAGTGGAAAACCCTTGCTGGATACGATTGCCGTGAATGCCTGTGATTTTGACAGTCCTTTCTTTGTTGATTTTCAAGCGCGTGAATTAACGACGGATCTTTATATGACCGGCAGTTGTGGTAGTCGTGCTGCTTTAGCGCAAACCCCTAAACTGAATATACTCCAAGCCGAGCTAAAAAAACGTAACCAAGGTCGCCTGATGTCGGCCACAAAAGGCGCGTTCAAAGTACCCAGTTTACGTAATGTCGAGTTGACCGGCCCGTATATGCACAACGGGAGTTTGTTGACTTTGGAGCAAGTGGTGGATTTTTATTTTCGCGGGGGTAACTTCCAAAACCCTGAACATTTTGCCAAGTTAGTCTTTCCACAGCCCAATCGCATTGATGCACAACAAAAAGCCGATTTAATTGCCTTTTTAAAATCGCTAACCGACGAACGGGTACGCTGGGAAAAAGCACCGTTTGATCATCCTGAATTAGCTATTCCACACGGTCATGACACGATGGCTAATGGCAAACTCGCGACGGACTTAATGCTGACCTTGCCCGCTATTGGCAAACAAGGGCGTGACGCAAACTTAGGGCCTTTACTGCCCTTCGAGGCGTATTTGCAACCTTGAGTTACAGCGTTTCAATAATGATTAAAAGTCACCGTTCGTCCTGAGCTTGTCGAAGGTCTCATCACGAACGGGAACAAAGGTAATTGTCATAGGTTGAAAACGCTGTAATGATCGCGCCACTAAGGCGTTGCTTGGTAGCTGTGAATTTTCATTTTTCATTCAATTGATACAATCAGATAAATTATGCACTCTCATCCCATGAAACGTGTGTTTCACCGCGCTTTAACCGGCGCGTTTTTTTTATTTCCGCTCACCGTGAGTCAGTCAATTTATGCACACGGCAGTACGCCCTTGCCTTTGCAAGGTGTCACAATCCCGGTAAGCAAAGGCTTACTCGATGGTAAAAATCCCATTGTGGTCAATAAAACCGCTGCCATTCAATTAGGTAAGGCGTTGTTTTGGGATACCGCTGTCGGTAGCGACGGGATGGCCTGTGCGTCGTGTCATTTTCATGCCGGTGCCGATCGACGAATACAACATCAATTATCTCCCGGCTTGCTGCATAAAACGCCGACTGGTAGCGTATTTGAAGTTAGAGCCTCAGGTGCTCAAAGCGGTGTGAATTACACCTTAAAACGCAGTGATTTTCCGCTGCATCAATTTGCAAATCCCAATAACAAAAATTCTGACGTTATCATTACTTCAGATGATGTAGTGGCCTCTGCTGGTACATTCTCTCGACAGTTTAACCGTTTGGCTAACAAGGGCAGTCAAATCGATGACTGCCGCTCAACAACCGATCAGACTTTCCATGAAGGCGAACTCAACACGCGTCAAGTACAAAAACGGCACACGCCCAGCGTGATTAATGCAGCGTTTAATTTTCGTAATTTCTGGGATGGACGCGCTAATAATATTTTTAATGGCGTAAGTGCGTACGGCACTCGCGATGTCGATGCCGGTATCTGGGTGACGCAGGCTGATGGCTCAACGATTAAAGAACCCTTGCGCTTAGAAAATGCCTCGCTGGCATCGCAAGCCGTTGCTCCCCCTTTAAACGACGCGGAAATGTCTTGTTCTCAGCGTCGCTTTCCCGATGTGGCACGTAAATTACTGTCCCGTTTGCCATTGTCGAATCAAGACGTTCATGCGGAAGATAGCGTATTAGCCCGTTTGCGTGATATCTCCGGCAAAGGCTTAACGGTTCGTTACGAAGATTTAATAAAAACCGCCTTTGCATCACGTTACTGGGCAGGCAGCGGCGATTTTGGTAAACCTAAGACCGCTGCCGCCCCCTATAAACAGATAGAAGCGAATTTCTCATTATTTTTTGGCTTAGCCTTACAACTGTATCAACAAACACTTATTTCCGATCAAAGTCCATTTGATACACCACGCTTACCCAACACTTATCCGCAAATTCCTGAGGGGCTTAATACGCAACAAGTACGTGGTCTGAATGTATTTTTAAATGCCCATTGCGCCGTCTGTCATAAAGGCCCTACTTTAACATCCGCTGCCCATCCGGATATTTATACCTATGACAGTCCATTCGCGTCCTTGCGATTAGTTAATCGTAAAACCTTAAGTGGCTCATTCACGGGCAAAGGCGTATTACAAGGTTTAATGGATGAGGGTTATTTCAATACCAGCGTCACTCCGGATGATAACGATATCGGAGTGGGTGGCACTGATCCCTATGGCAATCCCTTATCTTTGAGTACCCAGTACGCCCAACAGCTGTTGACCGGAAAGCCGATGGTAGATCCGGTATTAGTCAATGCCTGTGATTTAGATAATCCCTTTAGCTTAGATTTCCCTGAAGCCAAATTAGTTGATGATGTGTATGTCAACGGAAGTTGTGGTGATCGCGCTATAAATGCCAAAATCCCAAGCCTCGCCGCGTGGCAAGCCGAGTTAAAACGCGGCAAACTAGGCAAAGCTTTTATGCCGGTTAAAGGTGCGTTTAAAGTGCCCAGTTTACGCAACGTTGAATTAACTGGCCCGTATATGCACAACGGTAGCTTAGCCACCCTGGAACAAGTCGTTGATTTTTATTTCAGAGGGGGTAATTTTAAAAATGAGGGGCATTTTACAACCCTTGTTTTTTCGCAAACGTTTAACGAGCAAGACAAAGCGGATTTAGTTGCCTTTTTAAAATCACTCACCGATGAGCGTGTCCGTTGGGAACGCGCACCGTTTGATCATCCACAACTACGAGTGCCACACGGTCACACCGAAAACGCGAGCAGTAATCCTAAACAAGCGCAAGATCAGCTACTGAATATTCCGGCAGTTGGCAAAAATGGACGTGATGTTAGCGTAGGTGCATTGCAAGCATTCGAGCATTATTTACAGCCATAGCGCAGCTGACTCGTCCTTGGCGTTCAACGGCTTTAACGCTCCCGCTAATGTTGAATGTGTTTAAGGAATGAGCATAAAATAACTTAGTCAATTGCCAAAGCCGTCCTTTCAGGGACGGCTGTATAGTTCCATTGCCTAAGGTGTTTATCAAAAACAATGCGCATAGATTCTTTAAATCCTGCCGCTACTTTTCTGCCTGTTGCATACACTTTATCAAGAATACAGGCGACCACCTTTAACCCCGCCTTAGTGGATGCGTAGTTGAAGGCTGGTCAGAATAGCTCCCTGTAATGCACGCGTAATGTGCGGAAAAACGCGATGTTCAATAGGGTTCCATTTGGAGGTGTGCGGCGGATAATGGGCGATCCGAATCTCAACGCCAATCTCATCCGCCAAAGCATGTAACTCTTGTTTGAAAATGTAGTGCCTAGACGAGTCCATCAACATTAAAATAGACGTTGCATAGGCATAGTAAAGCTTTCCAGAATTATTCCACCCGTACCGGATCGAATCACAAGCAAACTCAGCGGTGTCATGGCTGGTGTCAATGCTGACGTAGGCTTCATTACGAGCGATGTCACTTGTGTGCCCGCCGAAGGCAAGGTATAAACCGCATGTGGAATGGCTAAACCGCCTGCCAACGACGGAAAATCGTGATCGAGAACTTCATTTCTTTTGAATAGGGTTCAATCATTTTCAGGCTTGGAAAGACTTATTTTTGGCTAAATTTATCTCAGCAATCGCCTTATTGTCGAAATTAATTTATGCTCATTCCTAATTGCCTTTTAAAGGCCCACAATGATGAACTAGTCACTGAAAAAGATGCGGCTCTTAAAGCGGCTGAATACTGGAAATCCCAGTAATTGGAGCTTGAAGAGTTATTGAATAAAGACAGTGACGATTAATAGCTCTACCATTGCCCTCCTGAACGGTTTTGCTTAGCAAAGAGAAGTTTATGAGATCACAACTGACCCATTCCAAAGCACACAGGGCCTTCCATGAAAAAACTGATAACCGTTTTAACCACCATTTGCCTTTCGGCTTGCAGTACCTTTGGCATACGCAGTGCAGAGGAACCACGCTATCAAGTGCTTAATGATGCGGAGCCATTTCAAATCAGACACTATCCGTCACTGGTTGTGGCCCAAACCGAAGTTAACGCTGATTATAAAAATGCTAGCGGCTTGGCTTTTCAACGTCTCGCTGGATATATTTTTGGTAACAACAAAAAGCAGCAATCCATAACGATGACCGCACCGGTTATTCAACAGCAACAAGCTGAAAGATTGTCCATGACAGCACCGGTTATGCAGCAAAAATCAGGGGCAGTTTGGGTGATGACTTTCGTGCTTCCGCAAGGCTATACAATATCTACAGCACCGGAGCCTTTGGATTCTGCCGTATTAATTCAAGAGATTCCTGATAAAAAGGTCGCCACTATTCGCTATACCGGTAGTCTGTCTGAACAAGGTATTGAAGAAAAATCCGCAGAATTAACTGACTGGTTAGTCCAGCAACATTACAAAGCCCTTTCTCCACCACGATCTGCCGCTTATGATCCACCTTGGACATTACCGTTTCTTCGTCGTAATGAAGTACACATTGATATTGAGTAAAGATAAATACCCAAGCAGTCCGTATTATTTCGGGCATCCTTCCAGCTTATAAATGGCATAACCTTGCAGGTCAATCTCGGTTCTTAAGGCCGCTGGAGCTTCAATACCGTGGTAGAAATAGTTGTTCTCCGGAGTAACTACGGCATCTTCAAGGCCAATGCCTAATTTATAAGTGACTGTAAAGGCTATGAAGTTTCATGATGGACATTATTCATCGGTAGTAGTGCTTAGTATTTTTAGTGAGCATTACCGCCAACCCGTCAACCAACAAGTTGAATCCTTAAGCGCTTGCCAATCTAGTTCATAAAGATGATTGTTAATCACCGCTTCTAACTCGCAAGCGATAATGGTTTCGTTTTCTGCACGAATCAGTTTGGTAACCATAAAGTGACGTTCTTTTTGCTTGGGTGCAACGGCTGTCCATTTTGAACGTAGCAGCTTATTGGGGTTTATTTGATTCATGGTTACTCTTCTTTTAGCTGAGCTTTTCCGGTAAGTGGCAAACGATAGCGTGCAAAAATACCGTAGCAAAATTCCATGACTGGCAGCAGCAAAGGAACATTCCCTATAATTGGAGCAATGCGCCGGTAATAAGGCAGTTGCTTCCAGACCTGTAAAAAACCAAGCACCCCGGATTGCAGCTGTTGATGCTCGTCGATAACATACATGCGCTCCATGGCCTGTTTGTAAGTCAAGCCCGCTGTCGCCAAGGCAGCCTTGTCCTGGGTAAAATCGACCCAATTAACGTTACCCGCTTTATCAAGTTTTTTCATCGCGTTGATTTCAATAGTACAGATTGGGCATTCGCCATCATGAAAACAAGTGACTTTGGGTTTAGCTGCTGTCATTTCATCATCCTGAGTGTTAACCAAACGCGACCAAAGTCTCATTGAGTTTTGGTCTACTGTCCTACAGTGTGCCTTGATAAATCAAGTTTGCAATATTTTCTCCATTGTAAACAAAGGATTGTTTGTGTTATTTACCTAACGGTGGCTTGATAAACTATTAAAATTAAGGCCTTATTTCCAGGGAGTTAGCAGTGGTCAAATCCTAATTAATACGTGCATTAAGTGAGAAACATCCAGAACTGGCAGCAAAAGATGTAGAGTTAGCTGTAAATTGCGTACTGGAGCAGATGATTGCCGCTCTGGAGAATGGCGAACGCATTGAGGTTTGTGGCTTTAGTTCATTTAGTCTACACCACCTTGCTGCTCGTATTGGCCGTAATCCTAAAACGGGTGAAGCGGTTCAGTTACCGAAAAAGGTTGCTCTTCATTTTAAACCAGGAAAAGTGCTTAAAGACCGAGTTGATGCGGTAAGTTCCAAATACCGCATCATAGACTAATTTATGTGGGGTAGGCCATAATGGCCGGGGGTGAAATGAATACAGACAAGGCGCTTGAAATCATTCGTGCTTTAGTACGTGTTTTAAAAGCCCCCCCCCCCGACTCAGCGTTCAAGTCGGCCAAGCATCAGATTTATCATGGCAATGTGAATGAAAGCGGTGCTGGACTCGGTCAGCACCTCGTAATCTTTGCTCAAGCGACGGTAGCGGTAAAGCCAGGCAAAAGTCCGTTCAA